>JAKALI010000344.1 GCA_021813195.1 Pseudomonadota bacterium | reverse complement strand
TTTTGGGAAACGCTCTTTCATGCCGCGTTCGGCTAGCCAGTGGCAGCCGGCAAAGGCTACGCTCCCGCTCGCTCTCCATTCCAGCTTTTCGACTTGAAGAGGACCGGCATGCCTTCTCACCTCTTTCGACGCAGCGCTTCAGTAGTGAATACCGTTCTACTTTCAATCTGTCCAATGTCGCGGATGGATAGTCCGGATTGAGCCGGGCCGTAACGGATCGGGCCTGGCGGCTGAACTGCGGTCGGCAAATGGTTGGAAATTGATCGATTGAAGCCGAGGTAAAGCGCCCTTGGCGGGGGCGTATCGAAGATGGGGCCGGTCGGCGGGGCGTCTCCGCCTCGATTGGCCAGTCCAACCGGAAGCTTGCGCAGTCGATATTGCGCGGCGCAATGCTCGCCGGTAGAAGTTGGTCGCTCTGGGGGGCTCTCACCCGGAGTGCGGTAGCGTGTCTTGTTGATTGCACCGGCGCATTATTACGCGGGCAATGGTCCGCTCGCCAAACGGCTGCGAACTGGACGGGTTAATGCGTGCGCTCAATGTTCGAGTCAAAGTTCGATTGTGCCTCGAATCCGGCACAGGTTGAAATAGGGATAGGACTGAAATCATGCATTTAGAAGATCGCATATTGGTGACGGGCGGCGCCGGGTTCCTCGGGTCGCACCTGTGCGAAAGGCTACTCAATGCGGGAGCGAATGTCATTTGCGTCGACAACTTTTTCACCGGCACGAAGAAAAACGTCGAGCATATCCTCGACCACAAGCGCTTCGATATCATTCGCCATGATGTGACGCTGCCGCTGTACGTCGAAGTGGATCAGATATTCAACTTAGCGTGCCCCGCATCACCGATTCATTATCAACACGACCCAGTCCAGACGACCAAGACAAGCGTGATTGGAGCTATCAATATGCTTGGACTGGCGAAGAGGCTACGGGCGAAGATTCTCCAGGCGTCGACGTCCGAAGTCTACGGAGACCCCAGCGTTCATCCGCAAACCGAGGATTATTGGGGCAACGTTAATCCGATCGGCATTCGTTCTTGTTACGATGAAGGGAAGCGCTGCGCCGAAACGTTATTTTTCGATTACCGGCGACAGCATCGGCTTCCGATCAAGGTGGCTCGTATTTTCAACACTTATGGGCCGCGCATGCATCCCAACGACGGGCGGGTGGTCTCCAACTTTATTGTTCAGGCGTTGCTCGGCCGCGATATTACGCTGTATGGGGAAGGCATCCAGACGCGCGCTTTCTGCTATGTTGACGATTTGATCGAGGGTTTGATCCTATTGATGGCGAGCACCGACGACCTGACTGGTCCGGTCAATATTGGCAATCCGGGCGAGATTACGGTGCGGGATCTCGCCGAAACCATCATCGACCTGACCGGGTCAAAGTCGAAATTTGTGTTTTTGCCTCTTCCGCAGGACGATCCGCGTCAGAGGCAGCCTGATATCGCGCTGGCTCGGACGAAGCTGGGATGGGCACCACGTACGCCCTTGCGCGAGGGGTTGATCAAGACTATCGCCTATTTCGAAGATTTGTTGAAGGAGCCGAAAATCCGGGAAATGTTGGCGATCAAGCGGAACGGGGTCGGTTGAATTCGGCAACCGGTATCGCGTGGGTTCGACGCGAACTTTCTTCGATCGGATGTCTCTAGTCTGCCATTAACGGTCAATAGCAATGAAATTTATGGTCACTTGGTGTAATTGGTCCTGCGTCGGCCTGAAGAGTGCGGGGCCGCGATGACCCGCGCACTGATTACTGGCTTTACTGGGATGGTAGGTTCGCATTTGGCGGACTATCTGCTGGAACGGACCGATTGGGATTTGTTCGGCATGTGCCGCTGGCGAAGTCCGCTGGATAATGTTCGCCATCTCATACCGCGGATTAATGCCAAAAACCGTGTCTTCATGGTCGACGCCGATTTAACTGATTATTCGTCGTTGGCGACGGTGATTGATCAGGTTCGACCGGATTATGTGTTTCACCTGGCGGCGCAAAGCTATCCGAAGACGAGTTTCTCCTCACCGCTGACTACGCTCGACGTGAATGTGACCGGCACGGCGCGGTTGCTCGACGCGATCCTCAAGCATCCGCAGATCGAACCGGTCATCCATGTCTGCGCCTCGTCTGAGGTGTTCGGCCGCGTCGCCGCCGACAAGCTGCCGATCAACGAGGAGTGCACCTTTCACCCGGCCTCGCCCTATGCGATCTCTAAGGTCGGCACCGATCTGATCGGACGTTATTACGGCGAAGCCTACGGTATGAAAACGGTGACGACGCGGATGTTCACCCATACCGGGCCGCGGCGCGGCGACGTCTTTGCGGAATCGACCTTCGCCAAGCAGATAGCGCTCATCGAGGAAGGTCACCTGCCGCCGGTGATCAAGGTCGGCAATCTCGATTCTATGCGCACTTGGGCAGATGTGCGCGACGCCGTGCGCGCCTACCATCTGCTAGTAACCGTCAATCCCATTCCCGGCCAGTACTACAATATCGGTGGAACGTTCAGTTGCACGGTCGGCAAGATGCTCGAACACCTGCTGTCCTTGTCGACGCGTCGCGACATCAAGGTCGAAGTTGATCCCGAGCGCCTCCGACCGGTAGACGCCGATCTGCAGATTCCGGACACCGCAAAATTTTCTGCCCATACTGGCTGGAAGCCGGAAATCCCATTCGAGAAGACGATGGCCGACCTGCTCGACTATTGGCGGCAGCAAGTGCGCAGCGGCTTGCTCTACCCGCAACGTTGATGGCTTCGATGACGGGAGCATTTCGCAGTGCCGCTTTGGACGGCCGGCAAGTCTTCGTAGCCGGGGCAACCGGGCTCGTGGGCTCGGCGATCGTGCAGGCGGTGCTGGCGGCCTCGGACAACGTTTCGGTGGTCGGCGCCCACCGAAGCAGGGCAGGGCACTTTATCCAGGACGACCGGCTGCGCTACGTGCGGGTTGATTTAACCACCCGGTCGGGTTGTGCCCACGCGGTCGTCGGCTGCGACCTGGCAGTCCTTGCAGCCGCGGCAACTGGCGGTGCCGCACAGGCGCGGCGCGAGCCGTGGCGGCAGGTCACCGACAACGTGGTGATGGACAGCCTGCTGCTGGAAGCGTTGCATGCCGCCGGAGCGAAGCGTATAGCCTACATCGGCTCGGCAAGCGCCTATCAGGAGTTTGCCGGGTTCATTCGCGAGGATGAACTCGATTGGGCGCGGGATCCCGCCCCAGGTTACCTCGGCGTCGGCTGGGCCAAGCGCTATATTGAGAAGCAATGCGAATTCTGGCATCGCACGACCGGCTTGGAGTTCGCAGTCATTCGCGCAGCCAACGTCTATGGTCCTAATGCCCAATTCAATCCGGAGAATTCCAATTTCGTCGCCGCGCTGATCCGCAAAGCAGTCGATCACATGGATCCCTTCGAGGTCTGGGGCAGCCTCGACGTCACCCGCGATGTCATTTACACGGATGATTTTGCCGAAGCTATTGTTCGCATGCTGGTCTACGAACGCCCCTTCGAGACATTCAATGTCGGATCAGAACGCCACACGACCGTCGGCGACGTCATGAAGCTTGCACTGCAATACGCCAATCATCGCCCGCAGGAGTTTCGTTACGTCGGCGAGGCGGCTACAACAGTCGCCTTTCGGGCGCTGGATTGTAACAAGGCGCGCACCGCGCTCGACTGGTTTCCCCGAACTAGCCTCGACGAGGGCATTCGGCAAACGACCCAATGGTGGCAGAAGCACAAGGACAGTTGGACACGATGAAGACCGAAAAGCACGACGCGATTGTCCTCTCCAGCCTGAACGAGAAAGACGCGCAGAGCGCCTTCACGCGCTTACTGAAGGAAACGACTATTCCCGACGACGAGCTCTTGCCCAATCTCGGTGTGTTCCTCACGTCCAAGACGCTGTCGCGCATCCTTTTCTTCAACGAGATTTACAAGAAAGTCGTCAACAACCACGGCATCATCGTCGAATGCGGCGTGCGCTGGGGCCAGACGCTGTCGTTGCTGTCGGCGTTGCGCGGCATTTACGAGCCGTTCAATCGGCATCGCAAGATCGTCGGCTTCGATACCTTCGCGGGCTTCATTGGCATGAGCGACAAGGATGGTGAGCAGTGCAAGTGCACGGACGGATCTTTCTCGGTAACCGAACATTATGAAAAGACGCTCGCGACCGTCCTTTCCTGTCAGGAAGCGCTCAACCCGATTTCGCACCTGACCAAATTCGAACTGGTCAAGGGTGACGCGACCGTGACGATTCCCGAATATCTCGGCCGGCATCCCGAAACCATCATCTCGCTCGCGATCTTCGATTTCGACATCTATAAGCCGACGAAAGTGGCGCTTGAGTTGCTGAAGCCGTATTTCGTGAAGGGAACCGTGCTGGTATTCGACGAACTGGCCGATGACATTTTCCCCGGCGAAACGGTTGCGTTGCGCGAGGTCTTCGATATGGCCGAGCTGCGCGTCGAGCGCCTGCCGATAACCGCACGCGTGTCTTACGTCGTCCTGTGAGAACCTTTTCATGAATGAAGCTGCCAGACGCATCCGCCGTAATATTCTCGAGGCGTCACACGCCAGCGGGCACGGCCATATTCCGACCAGTTTTTCGGTGGTCGAGGCCATGCTGGCGATCTACGGCGTCATGCGCCACGATCCGAAAAATCCGTTGCGCCCCGACCGCGATATCTTCGTGCTTTCTAAAGGGCATGCCTCGCTCGGCTATTATTGTGTGATGGCCGAGCTCGGCTATGTCGATATGGACGAGGTGCGCGGCTTCGGCACCTACGGTACACGTTTCGGTTGCCATCCCGACCGCATGAAGGTGCCGGGTGTCGAGGTGTCGACCGGCTCGCTTGGCCATGGCATCGGTGTCGCCACCGGTATGGCGCTCGGCCTAAAGATCGACGGTTCGGATCGGCGCGTTTTTGTGTTGATTGGCGACGGCGAAGCCAATGAAGGAACCGTTTGGGAGGCGATCATGGTCGCCGCCGACCGCCGTCTCGACAACCTGACCATTGTATACGACGACAACAAATCGCAGGGGAGGTGCCTAACGATCCCCAATCCAGCTGAGCGGCTGGCTGCCTTTGGCTGCGACGTCGCCGTCGCGCCCGGTCATGACATTGAGGCGCTCAAGACCGGGCTGGTGCGGCGTCCGGGCAAAGTCAATGCGCTGGTCGCCCAGACCCAGAAAGGATTTGGCTGCAAGACGCTCACCGCCAACATGTACGAATGGCACCGCAAATCGCCGGATGCCGACACTCTCCCCAAGCTGGTCGAGGAATTGAATGCGTGGACGCTTTAGAAATGTCGTGACGGAACTGGCGCGCCAGGACGACCGTGTGGTGGTCATCCTGGGCGATGTCAGCGTCTAC
>JAKALI010000343.1 GCA_021813195.1 Pseudomonadota bacterium | reverse complement strand
TTGAAGTCGCCACGTGCGCCTGCCAATTGTCTTTGGTGAATGCCGCGGATGAAAATTCAGGCGCGGGCCACATTTCACTCACGAAAGCAATATTACGTTTATATATGTGATGAAATTGGTCCCAAAATTGTAGTTGTTCTTCCTCAAAGAAGCGTCGCTCTTTTTGCGAACGAAGCAGACTGAGGTTGAAGAGACTCGCGAGAATATATGCCCCGCTGTCGCGTTCAAAATCTTCTTCCATCTGCTTAATGTTGACTTTACCGGAGCCATAGCATCGGCAGCGTACCGCCACATCATCTGACTTCAACAAATCTGCACGATCTGTGTTCTTCTTGAGGCCACCGTAAATAGCAGCCATGAGGCACCTAAACTCGTCAACAAAGGTTATGCCATCGAGATATTGGCCGCGTCGCGGCTCGTTCTTGTAGTTATTTACCTCGACGGACTTCCAACGAGTGAAAGTCGCCTCAAACTCCTCCATGCTCCCACCTCGCGCCGGGCTCAATCGCAATAGCAGCCCGTGAAGGGTCCAAATCCAGTCTTCGTTCACAGGTACTTTCCCGAATAGCTGAGCTATTAATTTCCGAATTCGATAATGGTTCAGATCGGGTTCTTCATCAGAGTCAAAATTTCTATTTATTCGGGCGTTCTTTGAGCCAATAGCGACAAGTCGTCTCCATCGATCCTCCGGGAGAGCGGCAAACTCCTCGCCGCGCGAAAATAAGTGCTCAAGTAAAGTATCTGAGAACTCTGGATTGCATAACAACGCATCAACTTCTTCCCATTCACCTTCCGCCAGAACACGCTGGACTTCGTGTTCGCCAATCAACTTGGCGGGATACTGCCAACTCGCGTTAGCTATACCGATGGTCTGGTTTGAAAGGCACCCGAGTCGAAGACCCCGCTTGTATTCCAGGTCGTCCTCGTTCTGTGCTGGTTCTTTGCCGTATTTGTATAGCGCCTTAAAGACTTCTTCGTCGGCGCCATAACAAGCCAGCGCCAAGTTGATCAGTCGCTCGCCTCGCTTTACGAGCATCGGCTCTAGCTTTTCTTGACGGATTGCCCAACGGTCGCGGCTTTCAATTATCTGTCGAGAGGTTTTCTCTAGTTCCTTAAAGACTTCGTCGGGGCTAGCCAAAAGCAAGCGCGCCCCTTCCGTCAATTTCGCTTGTTCGCTTTTCAAAGACATTGCGCCCCAAAGGCCTAATCCTAATTATCGCCCCCGACACCTCCTCAAGTATAGGGTACCTGCATAATCATCGGAAGAGCTACGGGCCCCAAGTCGGTATACCCAAGTGTGTATTCGCAAAAATCCGCCGCGTGTGTGAACGCCATCAGCCGAGCCGAAAAGGAATTCCCCCGCTGACCGTATCCCCCGGGGGTGGCCGGGGGGCTTCGAGCAAAAAGTTTCAAGTCCCGCGTCTGCTTGCGAGACTGAGCGGCGCTACGGATGTATCGCCGTTGATGCCGAGCTTCGGGAAATGCGCGCGGATCGTTTCTGCCACGTAGCCTCCCGAGAGGTGCGCGTAGTGCTTATCGGTCATTCGCGTGTTGGCATGGCCGAGGTGTTCGGCAATAACGGCCATCGGCACTCAGCAGATCGCTTTCGCCGAAGATGCTGCAGAGGCCACGGAAGCCTGGCGATAGAACGCGTTTCCGATTAGGGGGCGGTCGTCGCATTTGCGTCCCCCTTGCGTCCCCATACCAAATTGGGGCGCATACCTCCCGAGTGGCGACGTCAACTAAGGCTTTGCAAAATCGCGATAAATTATGGTGCCCAGGGGCGGAATCGAACCACCGACACCGTGATTTTCAGTCACGTGCTCTACCAACTGAGCTACCTGGGCGACCGGCCCGGCGGAAGCCGCCAGGCAACAGAGCGCGGGGCGTTATAGAGGCCCATTCCCCGCCTGTCCAGAACGGCGGATCGGGCTTTTCCGGGGTCAGGGCGCCAAGCCCAGCGCGGCCCGGAACCGCCGTTTCAGCACCACTCCGTCGCGTTCCGGCAGCACCCGCGGCGGCTCGTCGGCGGCGATCGCCACCCGTGCGAACAGGGTTTCCGGGAAACCCTTCAGCCGGCCGGCGAGATCGGCGAGGCCGGCCGCATCGGTCACGTCCAGGCAGGTCGGGATGCCGCTGGCGCGCGCCATCCCCACCAGGTCGGCGCCGCCCTGGGTATGGCTCGGCTGGGCGCCGGTCTCGCCATAGACTCCGTTGTCGAACACGATGATCGCGAGATTGGCCGGGCGCTGCAAGGCGATGGTGGCGAGCGCCCCAAGCCCCATCAGCATTTCGCCGTCGCCGGCGATCACCGCCACCCGCCGCTGCGGCTGCGCCAACGCGAGGCCGAGCCCGATCATGGCGGCGCCGCCCATGGCGCCCCAGAGATAAAAGTTGCGCGGATTGTCGCCAGCGGCGGCCAGATCCCAGCAGGTCGAGCCGAGCCCCGGCACCACCAGGAGATCGTCCGACCGATCAGCCAGCAGCGTGGCCATGGTGGCGCGGCGATCGAGACGTCCCCCGCTCATTTGGTCCACACCTTCTTGCCGATCAGCTTCTGCGACAGCAGCAGCGCCACGATGCGCTCATCACCATAGGCCTGCTGCGCGGCGCGTTCGGCTAGGCCCTCGACTTCGTCCGGAACGGTGGCGCGATAGACCTCCGCCTCGGCGAGCTTAAGCACCGGCTCGACGATCGAGCCCATCGGCTCCTGCCAGGAATTGAACTCCTCCCACTCGCCGCGCATGGTGATCAGTATCAAGAGCGGAAAGCGGCAGGTGCGCAGCAGCGAGAACATGTTGACGCAATTGCCGACGCCGCTCGACTGCATCAGCAGCGCCGCGCGCTGCCCGCCGAGCCAGGCGCCGGCGGCGAGCGCTACGCCTTCTTCTCAGGTGGTGAGCACCACGTCGCGAATGTCGTCGTCGGCGCGGCAGCGCTCGATTAGCCGCGCATGGCCAGCATCCGGCACATAGCCGACCTGGCGCACATCGGCGCGTTTAAGGCAGGCGAACAGCCGGTCGGGCCAATCGACTTGCACACTCATGACCGCTCACCCGCCTCGCCTTCCGGTGGCCGCTCGCCGTCTTCGTCCTCTTCCTCTGTCACCGGCACCGCATAGACGCCGGAAAGCCAGCGGTTGAGATCGATGTCGGCGCAGCGCTTGGAGCAGAACGGACGGAACGCATGATCGGTCGGCTTGCCGCAGAGTGGGCAAGTGCCAGCCGAAGTGATTTTGCGTTCCATGGCGTTCATAAAACAGCCTAGCGTTTGATCCGCACCGAATGAAGCAATCCGTTCATTCCCGCGCAAGCGGGAATCCGGTTTTTTCCTGAGTCCCCGCTTGCGCGGGGACGAATGGAGAAAGGATCACCGCCTGCTTAGTATAATGTAGCGCTTATTTCAGCAACGCGAAGCCCATGCCGCAGCCAGTGCCGGCGGCGGAGCGATAGCATGGCACGTATTCCTGCCACGCGCTCTTCAGGTGACCGCAGGCGCCGGCCACCGTGATCCAGTTGCGGATTTCCGAATTGCCGGAATTGAGCTTCTCGACCGGGATCGAACACAGCGATTCGCCGTCGTTGTTTTTGAAGGCGTCGAGCACGCGGTGGTCGAGCTCCTCGTCGACGGTGAAATGGCTCAAGCCGCCGGACGCCAGAATGCCGACGCGCTCAACGCCCTTGGCGCTCTGCACCGCCTTGCGCAGCGCCTGGCCAAGCTCGTAGCAGCGGCGCGGCCGCGGCTGGTTGGGCGGGAAATAGGTGTTGAGCGCGAGCGGCACGATCGGCGTGACATGGCCGGTCATCATGCGCCGGTGCACGAAGCCGAAGGCATGGCCCTCGCCGTGCTCCTTGGACAGCCGTTTGGAATGGCTGATGTCGAATTGCTGATCGATCAGGCTTTCAATCAGGTGCAGCGCGAACTTGGAGGCGACCGGATACTGGCGCGGCTTTTCGGTCTCGTGAAATTGCGAGCGCGCCTTGCGCCAGAATAGCGGCGCGTCCTCGGCCATGCGCAGCGGGTTGTTCTCGATGGTGTCGCCCCAATAGATCAACATGGCCGGCATGTTGTCGTCGAAGAACTGCTCGTGCTGGTCGTCGCCGACGATGATCAAGGCGTCGAGCTTGGCAGCCTCCAGTTGCTTGGCCAGATGCTCGATATTGGCATTGCAACGGGCCGAGCGCTCCTCCAGCACCTTGGGTTCGATCTGCCGCTCGATCGCGGGATCGGCCGCCGCCAGCAGGTCGCCATAGGTGCAGGGCTTGCCGTTCTTGTCGATCAGCTTGCGGCCGGAAGCATCGATCTCGGCGTGCTTGGGATAGTCCTCGGCGGGCGAGTTCAGCAGCGGGCTGTGGGAGGTCCCGATCCCGAGAACAATGTCGGCCATGGGCGCTTGCTCCAAAGGGTCATACTTTTGACCTTTACCTCTAGGGCAAGCGGCCCCGACCAGCAAGCCCAGACACCGGCCGCTTTGTCGCGTCATTCCGGGACGCTGCCATATGCGCGTTTACGCGCGTCTTCGACGCGCTATGGCGGCGGACCCGGAATCCAGTGCGAAAAGGAAGGCCTCGAAATTGTGGTTCTGGATTCCGGGTTCGCGGCCTATCGGCCGCGCCCCGGAATGACAAGTCTCTTGCAAACGGCGTCAGCCCGCGTTATTGCGTTGCGCCGCATCCAAGGCACGCAATTCGGTCTTGAGGATCTTGCCGTAGTTGTTTTTCGGCAGTGCCGCGACGAAAACGTAGTCCTTCGGCCGCTTGAAGCGCGCGATACGCTGCAGACAGAGCGCGTCGAGTTCTTGCGGTGCAGCCTCACCGACCACATAGGCAACCACCACTTCGCCCCATTCGAGGTCCGGCCGGCCGATGACGGACACCTCGCGGACGCCAGCGTGGGTGAGCAGCACTTCCTCCACCTCGCGCGGGTAGACGTTGGAGCCGCCGGAGATGATCAGGTCCTTGGAACGGTCCTTGAGATGCAGATAGCCCTCGCCGTCGAACGCGCCGACATCGCCAGTGTGCAGCCAGCCGCCACGCAAACTGGCGGCGCTTGCCTCTTCGTTGCGCCAATAGCCGGCCATGACCACGTCGCCGCGCACCAGGATTTCGCCGGTCTCGCCCGGTGCGACTGGTTTGTCGTCGGCGTCGGCGATCATCACCTCGACATTCGCATAGGGCTCGCCGGCCGAACCCAGCCGCTCGCGCCAGCGCGGGTGATCGCGGTCGGCGATGTCCTCCTTGGACAACCTGGTGATGGTCATCGGCGCCTCGCCCTGGCCGTAGATCTGGACAAAGCGCGGCCCCAGCAGATCGAGTGCCTTCAGGAGGTCGGCCACGTACATCGGGGCACCGCCATAGATGATCGTCTTGAGGTT
>JAKALI010000342.1:3590-5375 GCA_021813195.1 Pseudomonadota bacterium | reverse complement strand
CGAGTTGGCGGAATTTGGCACCGGCCGGGTGCCGCTGCATGGTCGACGAGAATTCACGAAAACGACGCCTGCCGGATGCCCCTGCGCTCGACGCTCGCCCAGCCCGGACGCCACGGGACATCGTTAGTCTGGCATCGCTCCCAGGCAAGTCCGAACCGCTCAGCGCGCTCACACTTATTACCGGGCGACTACGCTATTATGACAGATGATCTCATTGAAAAAAAAGAAAAAGCTGATCTGACCCTCAGGCGTCGCCGTCTTCCCGAACGGCGGCCAGGACGACGGTGAAGGTCGACCCCTGTCCAATTTCGGATTCGATTTCGAGTTCGCCTCGGTGCCGGTTGAGGATGTGCTTGACGATCGCCAATCCAAGACCGGTGCCGCCCTTCTCTCGGCTGCGTGCGGCGTCGACGCGATAAAACCGTTCCGTCAGTCGCGGGAGGTGCTCGCGTGCGATGCCCGGACCGTCGTCCCGGACGCGAATTTCCACGTTGTCGCGGCGGGTGAGGGGTGAAATATTGCGGCGAACCTGGACCTCCACTTTGCCGCCATGGCGGCCATACTTGATGGCGTTGTGAACGAGATTTTGCACGACTTGTGAAAGCTCGTCGTGCTCACCGTGCACCACACACGGTCGGTCCGTCATCTCCAGCGTGATCGTCGCGTTCTCACTGAGCGCCAGTGGCTCAAGGCCACGGACGGTTTCGCTCACGATGTCGCGGACTTCAACAACGGTCTCGGGGTGCAGGTGGGCGCGCATCTCGATACGGCTCAGAGAGAGCAAATCGTCGAGGATGCGGTTCATGCGCTGGGCCTGAACGTCCATGATGCCCAAGAAGCGCAGGCGAGCCGCCTCATCGGCGCGGGCGGGTCCCTGCAGGGTCTCGATGAACCCGCGGATCGAAGCGAGCGGTGTGCGCAGCTCATGGCTTGCGTTGGCGATGAAGTCGGACCGCAACTGAGCCAGCCGTGCGGCTTCACTCGTATCGCGGAATTGCAGCAAGATGGGGCCCAGGCTCGTGATTGGTGCAGCGCTGACGACAAGACGACGATCGAAGGGCAGCCGCTCTGTCATCTCGGCACTTGCCGATTGGCCCGTCTGGCGCGCGTGTTCGATGGCCTGGTGGAGTTCCGGGTTGCGGCTGACGAGCGCCAGCGGCTGACCATCTGCAATTGTCGGAAATAGATCTCGCGCCGCACGATTGTGCGCGAGCACACGTTGGCTCTCATCGAGGAGAATTCCGGGCAACTCAAGTTTCGAGAGCAAATTGAGCGTATTATGATCGATGGCAGCGGCTCTCATGTGGGGTACCATAGAACGATCGGCTGTTGTCTGCCCGCGCGCGCGCGCCGTCACCCAGCCAAGTATGCCACCTGCAAATGACGCCAAGAAAATGAGTAGCGGAATGCTGGTGCCGCTCACATAGCCCGCCGCCAAGACGCCAAGGACGAGCAGAGTGGCACCGGCCACGATGGGCAGGATCCGGTCGGGAGCGATTTCAGTTTCTCGATCCATGGGCGAGAGAATAGGACGTAGGGTGGCGCAAGGCTATACGTCAGCCCAATCGGCCGCGCCCACGAATGCCCACTCACGCTGTGAGCGCCGCCACGCCCCGCCAAACGACGTACAATCCGACAGTCCCCACGATTGAGGCGAACACGCGCGTCAGGTGGCGGCGGTAATCCGCGGTGGCGTGCACGTCCGAGCCCGGGTCGATTTCCGATTTCACCACCGCCTCGGCCACATCCCGGAAGGCTTCCTGGCTGGCTTTGTGCCCGACCAGA
>JAKALI010000342.1:0-3580 GCA_021813195.1 Pseudomonadota bacterium | reverse complement strand
GCAAGCCGGGTCGGCAGCGAGCGGCCGCCAAGTCCGCCAACGATCCCGCCCGCCACAAAGACAGCCACCAGCCGCCAATCGATGAAGCCGGACAGAGTATAATTAGCGGCCGTCGTGAAGCCGAATGCGGCCACAGCGACGAGCGAGGATGCGATCGCATTGACGATGGGCATTCCCGTCGCAGCCATCAGGCCCGGCACGACGAGAAAGCCTCCGCCAATGCCAAAAAAGCCCGACAGCGTACCGACGGCCACGCCATAGGCCGACAACAGCGGCGCGAGGACCGGTGCGCTCGTACGCGTGAGGCGGACATCGGGATTGCCTTCAGAATCGGCTTTGAACAGCGTCGCCGCCGCGATCACTAGCATGAGGAGGCCAAAAAGGGTCAGCAGCATCTGGCCGTCGACCTGCTTGCCGAGCGTGGAACCGCCAATTGCGCCGACAACGCCAGCGATAGCGAACAGGACCGCACAACGCCATTTGACAAGCCCGGCGCGGGCGGGCCCGATCAGATTGGCAAGAGCCGCGAGGCCGACAGCGACGGCGCTCGTACCAATGGCGACGTGGGGGGTGGCGACGCCAACGCCGTAGACGAGCAGCGGCACCGCCAGGATCGAACCGCCACCGCCGATCAGGCCGAGGACGAAGCCGACGAGCCCGCCCGACACAAATCCCAAAGCATCGACCAGCGTAATCACGCTGTGTCCGCCCGACAGGTGGCGGTTGAGACGGCGGTCGCGCTGGTCGCAATGCGGGGCGCGAGGCCGCGCATGTCGTAGCCCGCCATCATAGCGCGCGTGAGAATGTCGTCGAGCGGCCGACGTCCCGCTTCCGCCAGACACCATAGCGCCGTCGAACGCGTGCCAGAGCGGCAATAGGCGAGTATTGGGCTCGGCAACTCATCCAGAGCCTGTCGAAAGTCGGCGACCAGGCGCTCGTCTGGGGCCTGACCCGAGGCGAGTGGCAAGAAGCGGATCTGAAGACCCGCTGCCTGAGCAGCTTGCTCAATGGCTGCGTAATCCGGCTGTCCCGGATCCTCGCGATCTGGGCGATTGCAGATGAGCGCGCGAAAACCATCCGCTGCCAGCGCCTCAACATCGGCCGGTCCAATCTGGGGTGCCACTGCAACGCGATCCGTCAACTTCCGCACGCTCATTGTTCCTCACTCCCTGACAGCCAAAGTCCGGCTCACGTCATAGCTCGTTGATCGGCACTTTTAGGAAGCGCTTGCCGCTGTCATCGGGCTCGGGCAGGTTGCCGCCGCGGATGTTCACTTGGATCGAGGGAATGATCAGTTTCGGCATATCCAAGGTGGCATCGCGTGCGGTGCGCATGGCAACAAACTCATCCTCGGTTATGCCATCGCGGACGTGGATGTTGTGTGCGCGCTCCTCAGCGACGGTCGTCTCCCATTTGATCTCGCGGCCGCCAGGGGCGTAGTCGTGACACATGAAGAGACGTGTCTCCGGGGGCAGTTCGAGCACGCGTTTGATGGAGCGGTAGAGCACGCGCGCGTCGCCACCAGGGAAGTCCGCCCGCGCGGTGCCCCCGTCCGGCATAAACAGCGTATCGCCGACAAAGGCCGCGTCACCGATGACATGGGTCATGCACGCGGGCGTGTGTCCGGGTGTGAGCATCGCGAACGCCTTCATCGTGCCGATCTGATAGGTGTCGCCGTCTTTGAAAAGGCGGTCGAACTGGCTGCCATCACGCTGGAACTGTGTGCCCTCGTTGAAGATCTTGCCGAACACGTTCTGCACGATGGTGATGTTCTCACCGATGCCGAGCTTGCCGCCGAGTTTCTGTTGGATGTAGGGCGCAGCAGACAGATGATCAGCGTGAGCGTGCGTTTCGATCAGCCATTCAACCTTCAAACCGTGCTCTTGAACGTAGCGGATGATCTGGTTGGCATGTTCGTAGCGGATGCGCCCGGAGGCGTAGTCGAAGTCCATCACGCTATCGATGATGGCGCAGGCGTTCGACTTGGGATCCTTGACAACGTAGCTCACCGTGTTGGTGGCTTCGTCAAAGAAAGCGGTCACCTCAGGCTTCACGGTGAGGTCAACAGGATGAGGGATGGTCATGTCTCATGCTCCTCGATGAGGGGTGTTTGGCGCGTTAGGTTCGCGCCGCGAAGGTCGGCCGGCCCGCTGTGAGGATGCGGGCGATCCACATGCCTGCCAGCATGCTGGCCAGAAAGGCGTAGGTGCCGGTTTCATGATAGGCGATCGCTGTCAACGCCGGGCCGGGGCAGTAGCCGACGAGGCCCCAGCCGATGCCAAATAGCGCCGCGCCTATGAGGAGTTTCGCATCAATCGCTGACGATGTGGGAACGTGAAACTTTGCGGCGGCAAACGGTGCGTTGCGAGCGAACACCGCTCGGTAGCCGATGGCCGTCGTGAGGACCGCTCCCGCCATCGTGAAAATGAGGCTTGGGTCCCATGCGCCCGCGATGTCGAAAAAGTCCAAAACCTTGCCCGGATTGGCGAGGCCGGAAATGACGAGCCCGAGGCCGAACAACAGACCAGACAGGAAGACAGCGAGGACAGCCATGGTCATCCTCCAACAACGTGACGCACGACGTAAACGGTTGCGATTGCCGTCGTCATAAAAACGGCCGTCGCAGCCAGAGAGCGTTTGGAGAGTCGGGCAATGCCGCATACGCCGTGACCACTGGTGCAGCCGTTGCCCATGACGCTGCCAAGTCCGACAAGCAGGCCGCCGATCAGCACCACAGGCAGGCTTGCGTTCAACTCGTGGGCCGGCAGCTGTCCCGTTGCTGCGAGCACGGCGAAAGGCGCCAGAATGAGTCCGGCGACGAACGCCAAACGCTGCGAGAATTCGCTATCCGTGTAAGGTGGTAGGAGTCGCGAAACATAACCGCTGACACCAGCGATTCGGCCGACCGCCGCCATCAGCAAAATGGCGGCAAAGCCAATCAGCACACCGCCCGCCAGTGATGCGAGAGGTGTGAAAGTTGTTTCAGGTGCCATACTGGGCCTCCAGATTTCAATTCAAACCAGGGCTAGAACGGTCAACACAACGGCAACCGTCCCCCACACGAGGGTGTTGATGAACATGCGCAGGATTTGGCCGTGTTCGCTGTCACGGGCTATCCCGCTCATATCGCACGCCGTGTTCCCGGGCAGCAGGAAGAAGCTCAGCATGGAATTCAGCACCTCCGTCTTTTTGTCGAGGCTCAACGCCGCGCGCACGTGTTCACGCCGATCAGCCGGTAAGCCGGGCAGAAGCCGATGAGGCCGCTGCCGATCAGGATGACGCCGATCCAGCCCCACGGGGTCTGTGGGCCCACGAAGACAAGGCTGATCAGAACGAGGCCGAGCACGATGCGCAGGACGCGATCGATGGATCCAACATTTTGTGGCATGGTGTCCTCCTTTGATCCGGAGCCTGCTCTTTAGCGCGATCCGCGGGCTGTGTCGGTGATGATGTCACCATGGGTGGTCGCCTGACTGGCCCGGCGCTGAGATGGCCTCGCAGAGGCGAAAAGTCGCTTGGGCTCCTAGCGCTGCGTGGTCAGGCGCGCCAGAGCTTGCGGGTCTGTCACCGTCAGCCCGCC
>JAKALI010000341.1 GCA_021813195.1 Pseudomonadota bacterium | reverse complement strand
GATGGCGCTGACCGCATGGTGTCGCCCCTCTTGTGCGAAAGCTCCAGATCAGATCGCGCCTAAAGACGTTTGCCTGGCAGCGTTCGCCCGGACACCGGCCAACTGGCACTGCCTTGCTGTTGAGCGCTTGAACAGACAGCAGAAGACGGGAAAACGAACAACCGCGGTCGCTGCCATTTGCGGCCGCTCAGACGCTACACGACCGTTGCACGCCATGTTGCTAAGCTGACGACCGCATCTTCGCTGTCATCTCCCGCCCCGAATATCCTGACTGCGGGAACCTCATGTACCTCGGCAACCAGCCCTCGACCCTGGTGCGCACAACGCCTGCGAGCGCTTTCTGGATGATGGCCTTCTTCTTGGTGCCGGTTTCGGTCAGATAGGAACGTGCCGCCGTCTCGCCGATCACTTCGGTCAACATGGCGCTGACGGCTTCGCGGTCCTTGGCGAGATCAAAGAACAATTCGCACGGCTGCCAGTTGTCGCCAACATCAACCGTGAGCACTTGCCCTAATGTGTCGATCAGGCCGGTGCCCATTGCCAGCGTCTCGGCCATCGCGACCGCAAGCAAGGCCAGCACGTCCTTGTCGGACAACTCCAACAGCCGGGCGAATACGCGGCCCATGCGCTGCGTGTCGCCAGCGGCGATCAACGTTTCATCATCGAGCTTAAGCTGGACCGCTGCGTCTTCCCGGATGGCTGCGAAGTCTGCCTGCGTCGGCAGTGTGCCACGCCACGCGGCGATGGCGTCCTTTTGCGGCATCTGCCGTTCAGCCTCGACGGCCCACAATTTCGACCCGGCGATGACATGCGAAAGCACCAGCCGCAGCGCGATTTCGGGAGACCGCGCCACGGCCACTCGGATTGCGCTGTGGCGGACGATATCAACATAGTTGGCAAGCGGCGCGCTCATTTCGGGGCGCTCAGGCTTTGCGCCATCGGCGCTTTCGCTGTTGCCATTCGCCCCAGCTGCTGAGCGGTCAGCGTCAACACGCGGTGCTAGCCCTTTGTGGACGGTGACCTGACCATCGGGCTCGACATCGATGTAGACCGCGCCGCCGCGTGATTTTGAAGCCCTATCGAAGTCCCAGGCCTGGAACCGCTGGTCCGGCGCGATGACGTGCACCTCGCACCAACCGGCTACGAGCAATCGGTCACGCTCGGCGGCAATGGCTTCGTTCTGCAAGCGCCAGAACTCATCCGGGTCGGTGAAATAGCGATCCTCGCCGAACAGGTCGGAGACGATGTCGCCTCGATACGACGCCTCGTCGAACAGCGCCGCGCTAGTGGCGATCTCCGCTCCGCCGAGCAACCATGCCTTGAGTTGCCACGGCGGTGGCGGCGTCTGGGTGGGATCGGCGGCAAGTGCGAGCCATGCCTTTTGTCGCTCGCGCGTGGCCAGTGTCAGCAGGTGCAGCGTCCGCGCATCGATCTCGCCTGCGCGATAGAGACGACGGATGTCAGGGTGCAGCGTGCCGATGGCGAGGCGGCGTTTAACGACGCGTTCGGAGATGGCGAAATGCGCGGCGATCTCGGTTTCGCCGAGACCCTTCTTGCTGAGTGCTGCGAACGCTTCATACTGGTCCATGTCGTCCATCGGCAGGCGTGCAATGTTTTCGGCAAGGGACGCTTCGATAGCCGCCGCGTCGTCGGTCGCGTCCATGACCACGCACGGGATGGAATCAGTTTCGGGAGCGCCTTCGGCGTTGAGTTTTTTCATGGCCAGATAACGCCGTTGTCCGGCAACGATTTCGAAGCCGGTGCCATCGCCGCTACGGTTGGCGCGCACTAACAAGGGATGGATCAACCCGAGGCCTGCGATCGATGCAGCTAGACTGTCGATGTCTTTGGAGCCGTGGCGGCGAACGTTGAGCTTGGACAATTTGAGGTGACCGAGCGGGATGTGGTGCAGATCGCGGATCATCGGAAAACTCCTGTGGGAACGAGGTTGGGGATTTGATCGGCGCATCGCGTGAAGGGCCACGATGTGCCGCGCGGTTGCATCAACGTGAGTTTCAAGCCGCGCGCTGTTGAGCCGCGTCGGGTTGCAAGCCGTCGAGGTATGCGACGGCTGCTTGCGCCTTGGCGGCGGCCGCAAATAGCGCGCGCGGGTTGGCTTTCATGACCTTGAGCCAATGATGGATATAGCGGGCATGGTCGGGATGCGGCTCGGCGGCAATGCCAAGGCGCGCGCATAGAAACGCGGCGCAGCATTCGGCGCAGGCTTCTTCGAAGCAATAAGCGTCATCGCCAAAGCGCTTGCCAAAGTCGCGATTGAGCCGGTGCGGCGCTCCCGCCCAATGGCCAGTTTCGTGCCCGAGCACGGAATACCAAGCCTCGGTGCGGGTCCGGGTGTCGGTCTCAAAAAACCGTGCTTCGTCGGGCATGTGGATGGTGTCGGTTGATGGCCGGTAATAAGCCTGCGTGCCACCGATCTGGACCTTGGCCCTGGTCGCGGCAAAATACGCGTCGGCTGCCCCAAGCCGTGCGATGGGGTTCGGCGGCAAGGCATCGGGGGCGGCGTAGCCGTCGACTTGTTCGGCCCCGAACACCCAATAGCCCCGCGCAACGAACAACCGGTCCTGCGCGTCGTCGTCGCCCGTTGCAGGGTCGCCGCCCTTTTCGATCTCGCGGTAGAACACGATTGGCGACGCCTTCTCGCCCTTGCGGACGCTGGCACCTTTGGACTGCCACTGCTTGAAGGTTGCCCATTCGCCGGATGCGTAACCCCGCTCCAGGGCTGCGACCCATAGGCTCAGAATATTGACGCCGCGATAGGTTTGGCCGGTTATGGCATTGACCGGCAACACGGGCCGCGCGCCACTGCGCTGCCACGGCATGATGGGATCGCCGGGGTTGGTTTCGATGGCAGCAATGATCTTGTTGGTGATCGTCTCATAAATGGATTGGCGGGAATTGGGGGTATCGGTTGCCATGACGCGGAACTCCTGAACGTGGTCCGAAAGACTGGGGATTCAGCACTGTTTCCAGTCTTCAAAGACTATCATAAGTTCCTCTTTTGTTCTACTTAAACCCGCTATTTTGCCGCGCGATTTCAATCACATAGTGTTGCAAACGTAGTCTATTGGCCGCTTGGAAATAGACCCAACTCATCCGCCCAAAGAGCATTCCCTTGGAATGCAATTCGGCGTGGTCGTCGTGTCTGCCTCTCGGAGCCGCCCGTACCCCGGGCCGCAGGGGGCGGCTCCGAGAGGCAGACCGTGCGGCCTGCCTCTTGGTGAGACCCGACCTTGGCGACGTGGTCGATGTTGCGACGACCGTCATCGGCGACGTAGTCCGCGCCATGGGACCGTAACCCATGTGGGCCGAGACCCGCAGTCGCGGGGCTCGGGTCCGCGGGCATATCGGCTTAAGGAACGTGGGCGGCGATGGCCGCGGACTAGGGCCCGGTCGCGGCCAACTTCGGCCGCGAGGCGCCCCAATTGTCGGCTGGATGATCATCGCGAAACAATGCATCAGCAAAGACTGCCGAATGTCTCGATTGTGTGGCGCGAAAGCAGTTAGGGCTAAAATCGCCACAGGCCAGAGTCGGATCATCAAACGGCATGTGCTTTTCGTGCCCGCCATCCACCAGATCGCAGTCGAGAACCTGCTGCACTGCAATCGGATCGGCGCGTTTCAGGATGAGAACGGTCGGTCTCGGGTGATCATCGAGCATCACGGCTTTGGTTGACCGCAAGCCGATTCCGGTCGATTTTGACCCGGAGCCGACGAAGTGCCGGTGCGCAACACCTTTGTTGCAAATTTGCCGAACACAGTGACAGCGACGTGTGCGCCGCAGCAAGCTCACTTTTGATAGGCCTTGGCGGCCAGTGGCAGCAAGTCACCCGTCTCGGTTCTCATTTTCGAGACGGCCAGAACGAACCACCCGGCGACACGGACGATCAGACGGCGTGTGCTTCCCGTGGACGCCAGTTTTGCGGGTCGTGGGCGCAAGAAAGCGGATTTTCGCGTCCGACGGTTGGGCAGCCTTATCAAGCCCTTAGATGTTTGGATTGAACGGAGGGCTGGGTACTTCGCGCTCACCCAGCCAACCGGCTGGCCACCACAAAGATCTGGGATGCTGCAGCGTGTCGATGTTGCCACAGCGTGCGTGTCAAGATTGACAATTATGACAGGCAACATTTCAGCCCGGGACGTGTTCCGCGGGCCGGGCACCAGTTCGATATCGCCGTCATGCGTTGGGTGCGATGAGGGCACAGAGGCCGTCATCGGGAGGCTACTTTAATTGCCGAATGGGTTCTTCCAGCCGCCCTGGACGGGTGCCTTTGGAGGGAACGCGACCGCCAAGTAATCGAGCACGTTGTCAAGTTCCTTGTCATCGAGCTTCGGCAGGTTGTGCTTAGCCGTCATCCAGGTCATCGTCTCTGCCCACGTCTGACGCGTCATGCCCTGGGCCGCCACGATCTTGAAGCTGTGGCACGCAGTGCAGGCGTAGAACGTCTGCTCCCGATGGGGCGCATCGGGATAGAGTTCGGGTTTGTCGTCGGCCGATTGCGCGCGGGTTGTACCAGTTGCAACCGCCAGGGCCATGGCAAGCGCGGCCGCGGCTGTAAAGATAGGGCGGCCCGACGCGGCCGCACCCTTCCGCGTGTTGTGAAACGTCATCGCTCGCCCGCTCATCCGACCAGCACCGCCACACGATGCATCGGGTTGGCCCCGTAGCCTTGCGGATTCCAGCCGCCGGCGACGTGGGGCTGCGCACGCCCCTTGGCGTCCGTCGCCCGCACCCAGATTTCGTAATAGCCGTCGCTCGGGAGGGAGACCGTCGCTGTCCAGCGCCGCCAGTCGTAGCGGTTGCGAACGTCGGCTGCCGAGGCCTGCTGCCAGGTGGCGCCGAAGTCGATCGAGACATCGACCTGGGCGACGCCCTCGTGGCCGTCCCACGCCGCGCCCCGCAGTGCCAGCGAACGGGTGCCGGCCGCGAGCTTGGTGCCGTTCGCCGGGTTGGTGATGATGCCGCGGACCGGCATGTTGGTCATCGTGCGCATGTTGGCGTCGTCTGCCTTGCCGCCCGGGACCATCGGCTTGATCGCAACCGCATAGGATGTCCCGCCCATGCCCTGGCCGTCGTGGACCTTGTCGCGGATCCAGATGCGCTTCAGCCACTTATGGGAGACCGAGGCCGGGAAGCCAGGAACGACGAGCCGCAACGGACCGCCGTGGATATTGGGCAGTGGCTCACCGTTCATCGACCAGATCAGGAAGGCATGTTCGCCCATGGCATCGGCGATCGGGATTCCACGCGACAGCGCGTCCTTGGTCTCATCGCCGGAGAGGTGCCGGTCCGCGCCATAGTGCCCGGTGTGGACCGCGCTCGGCTTCACGCCCGCGGCCTTAAGGACGTCAGCCAGACGG
>JAKALI010000340.1 GCA_021813195.1 Pseudomonadota bacterium | reverse complement strand
GCTGTTGCCGTCGTTGCCGCCGCATACTGAGGATACAGTGGTACCAGCAGAATGCGCTCGCAGCCCTGCTCCTGGAGGGCGCGAATCCGGCTTTCCGTCGTCGGATTGGCGTAGCGCATGGCCCAATCTACGATGACATTCTCATGTTCTGCGAGCCGGTTTGCGAGCTTCTCAGCCTGCGAGCGCGTGATCGTCTTGAGCGGACCTTCGTCGAGCTCGTTGTTCCAGATTGTGGCGTAGTCGCGTCCTTTGCGCGAGGGACGCGTCGTCAAGATCAACAGATTGAGGATCGGCCACCATTTCCACTTGGGTTCTTCGATGACGCGCTGATCGGAGAGGAATTCCTTGAGGTAGCGCCGCATTGGCCAGTAGCTCGTGCCGTCCGGCGTGCCGAGGTTCAACAGCAGAACGCCCACGCGGCCGAACTGGACCGGTGGATGATCGGCGGGCAACTTCGCGGCGAGGGACTGCGTTGCGAGCGTCTTGAGCATGGAGCTCCCTGGATCACGTCAGAGGTCATCGATCTCCTAAACGCGATCACTAGCCGAGTGGATCGGTCGAGGCAATGTGCGCTCCTGCCGCTCGCCCGACACCAATCAGGGCGCAAACGCCGATCTGATCCCATGAATTATCAGGGCTCGATCGTGCCTTTCGAGGCCTGCGTGGTCGATGTGCTTGCCGCTTCCTTGCGTTCGCGGGCATCGAGGGTGATCCGTCGGGCCAGCGGCCATAGGTCCGTGACGAACCGGTGGACGTCCCGCGGGGCCTGCACCAGCAGCCGCGCGGCCAGAGGTCCGGCTTCCTGCCTGAGCCGACTCTGCTCGGCGCGCGCCAATGCGATCACGAGGTCCCGCTCAGCAGGGGAGATTTGAGCTGCGCTCGCGGCTGCGACATGGAGCCCTAGGACGCTGCAATCATGCTCGTCGCCCAGCAGCTGGGAGATGTGCCGGGCCGAGGCAATTCGGACCTCCATAAGCTCTGGCCACAGTTGAGACAGCAGTTGCAAATGGCGCCAGTGGCGCTGCAACTTGCGCCGTAAATCGTGGAAATCGTCATCTTTGTTGGTCTTGTGGGCGACCTTCAGAGCGCGGCGCGCGTCGGCGTAACATTGCGCAAAGCCATCGGCGAGGATCTCGATGCGCGCGGGCCGCAATGCCAGTTTGCGGATCCGGCGGCGCGACGTCGCAAGCAGATCAAGCGCCTGCTGCACTTTCGCATCGTCGAGGGCGGCCTCGTTACCGTTGGTGGCTGGCGACTTGAACAGTCGCCCAGCCGCAAGCAAAGCCCTGCGATCTTCGTCACACGCGCAACGCTCGGTCAGGCGCGCCACGGTTTGCGTCATGACGAAGCGATCGCGTTCTGCGGCGAGCAGCTTGCCAACGGTGCGGTAGGTTTGATCTTCGCGACGGAATTCGACGGGTTTCAAACCGCCTCGTGTGAGCCTCAAGAGTGCGCGTGCGCGCTTCATGGATTTTCGCGACTCGTGCACCGCCACGGCCACATCCGAGCGTGCTTCGAGCAGCGTGTGCGCCTCATCGATTTGCGCCAGCAGCAGTCGGCGAACTTCGCTGTCTAATCGTGCCGTGGTCTTGATGCGGTATGCCATCGGGGATCGTGTGCAGCAGATGAGAACATTTTATTTTGGCCTGTGCCGACCAAACCGGTCAATCGCGCACACCGGCGAGCAGAATTCCGGGCGCAGAGTTGGCATCTGGTCGCAGCCAATAGTTCCAGCAAGGCTAGGATAAATAAATGTCATAAACAATTAGCGGCGCAGAGTGTGATCGGCGCGGCAAATGCCGTCGGATCCTTTTCTGGCCGCGATAATTGCAGCCTCAGTCTTGGAATTGAGCGCATTAACCATGATGGCTGTTTTCGAGCAGGCTGACGGCGGGCCCGCAGAGCTCGCAACAGTGCCAAGCGTACCTCCGGCAATGATGGCGGCGGATTGCGACCGCTGTTCTTCAATCCACGTCTGGTAAGCGCGGGCGATCGCGCAGGCCGTGCCAGCTGATTGGCAGTCCGCGGTGAACGACACACTCGCGAGCCACAGTGGCTGTCCGTTCCAGGCGACGCGAGCTGCGAGCCCCTGATCGCGCGCGGGACTTTCAGAGAATGCTGGTGGCTGGCCTGCGTGCGGTCTGGCTTGGTTCGCAAAGTCGATGCGCTCCAGAAAGCGCAGTCCCGGCCGGTAACGTACGGCGATGGCAACAGTGGCATGCGAATGGGTCCCTTCAGGGTCCTCCGGGTGACGGGGCGTGCCACCCTCGGCGGTCGGCAATACGGCCCTCGGCACCAGCAGCTTGAAGGTGCGGGCCGGTAGCCAGTGGCGCAAGGCCGAGACGTCTGCAACGCCTTGCAGGAGGACGATGTCGGCCTCATGCACGCCTGAGGGCGCTGGAGCAGCCGTGTTGGAGCGTCGTTCGGATCCGAAACTGGTGCGCCATGCGTTGGGTGTGGTCGCCTTTCCCGCCACAGCGCTACTTGGTGTGGCGGGTTGCGATAGATCAACCACGATCACTCGCAGGTCGCGGCCGGCATTGTGCAAACGCCCGTCGGCCGCAATCGCATACGCACCAGCTAAAGTGACCAGACCCGAGGTCATCCAGGCGGACAGCTTGACACGTGCGGTGGGCATTGCAGTGCTCCGGCTCGGCGCGATCCTGCCAAAGATCCGCCGCTGCGGCACGTTTCCGGACCGTGCCTATTGTCCCACGACGATGCAGCACCGCGGTGGGCCCCTCGATTTGGGCAGATTCTCACGTATAAGTCAGCGCCTGATCGGCGGTATGAGCAGGTGCGTTGGATGGTTTTGTTTCACCCAACCGGCTGTTGCTCAGAAAAGACTTAGCGAGAGGGCGCAAAGTTGTGGTGCTAGGCAACTCAGAGCGAATGGCCTCCCCGTTGAGCCGCTGGTCGGCGCGGCTTGCGATGTTTGCCGTCATGGTCATCTTGACGGCGCTCTTTCTGCACCGGATCTTCGCGCTCTCAACGCCGGCCGCGTTCAATCTTCTTGCTGTGTCCTACCTTATATCCGCGGTCGCTGTTATGGCCGGACTGTTGGCGGCGATTGGAATTTGGCGCAACGATACCCCCGGCGCATCGCGGGTCGTTCTTGGCATCCTGCTCGGTGGCGCCGTACTCGCAAGCCCGCTGGCACTGGCTCTCGTGGCCGCCGACTTTCCTGTTCTGAATGACGTAACGACCGATCCGCAGAATCCGCCACCCTATAAGGTTCTGGCAAACGAGCGCACTGGGTGGGCCAATCCCGCGGACTATCCCGGCGGCGGCGCCAAGGTGCAAATTGAGGCTTATCCCGATCTTCAACCGCTGATCGTCAATCGCACGGTCGGTGAAACGTTCGATGTCGTGGCCGAAGCTTTGCGGCGCCAGCATCTGACCATCGTCGCGGAGACGCCGCCAACCGAAGAGGCTCCGGTTGGTACGATCGAGGCATTCGATCGCACGATGGTACTCGGGTTCTATGATGATGTGGCCGTTCGCGTGCGCCCCGACCCGGAAGGGGCGCGCATCGATCTGCGCTCCTCCTCTCGTTACGGCCGAACCGACTTCGGCCGCAATGCGACGCGGTTGCGAGACATCATGCAAGAGATCGTGGCGCGCTTGGAGGCGACCATACCGGCGCTCGATGAGCGTTCTCAGCCGTCCGGTGACGCACGATCGGTCAAACGGCCCAAAAACGAGCCGCGCGATCCGGCACGCCCTCGCAGGCAATAATCCCGCGTTCGACCATATGTTCGAGGTGCGCGAGCACCGTCATCGAGGCGGCTTTCTCGAGGTTGGCACCAAGGTCGACATAAACGCGCGCCAGGATCTCGGGGACGGTCGCCGCGCCATCACGGATCGCGGCCATGATCGCACGCTCGCGCATCTGCCGGTGGACGAGATGCGCTTTCACCATGCGCTGGGGCTGTTCCAGCCGGCCGCCATGTCCCGGTAGATAGACGCGGTCGCGACGTTCGAGCAGGAATTCGAGCGAGGCCATGTAGTCTGCCATGCGGCCTTCGGGCGGGGCAATGACGGTGGTGTTCCAAGCCATCATGTGGTCGCCGGAAAACAGGGCCCGCGCCGCATCGAATGCGAAACACAGATGATCGGGGGCGTGCCCCGGAGTGTGAACGACGTGAAGCGTCCAATCGGGCGTCGAGATCACGTCGCCATGAGTGATCGGAATGTCGGGTGCGAACGCAACATCGACGAAGGCTTCGCCAGCGCCGATGAGTGGCGTTTGCGCGATCGGGAGATCCGCACGTGTGCGCCCGTATCCGAGCACGGGAGCGTGTGTCAGTGCGGCGAGCTTCGCGGCACCATCGCTGTGGTCGCGATGGGCGTGGGTGACGAGGATATGACTGATTGTGCGTCCGGCTGCGGCTTTGAGGATGGCGGCGCGGTGATGCTCGTCATCAGGGCCCGGGTCGATGACGGCGAGCTTGGTCGTTCCGACGAGATAGGTGTTCGTGCCGTGGAACGTGAAGGGGCCCGGGTTCTGCGCGACCAGCCGCACGATGCCAGGCGCCATTGGTTCAGCCTCGCCGTAGCGGAAGGCCATCGTCGATTTGAAAGGGATGTCGTTCAAGATCGGCCCGTATGTTGGGACTGCATGTCGGTTACGAACTCTCGGTTGGGCTTCGCGGGCGCAGATCGCGCATTTTTAGAGCGCGCAGGTTCTCCTTCGTGCAGGCGTCGTGCTCAAGCGTGCCCCATATAATTTGGAAACCAAGCTTCGTGCGCGGCGCGCAGCGTCTCAAGTGCGATGGGCGCTTCGCCCTTCAGGAGCAGAGCGTCTCCGCCCACGCGGCCGACGATTCGGGCTGGCAGCGCCAGCAGGCGCGCGCGCTCCAACACTTCTTCGGCATGTTCGGGGGCAACCGAGAGCACATAGCGGCCTTGATCCTCGCCAAACCAGATGGCGTGCGCGGGCAGTCGCCCCTCGTAAGCGTAGAGTTCCGCCCCAAGATTGCCGGCCAGGACCATCTCGGCGATTGCGACCAACAGTCCCCCATCGGAGCAGTCATGAACGGCCGAAACGATGTGCTCGCGAATGAGCGCACGCACGAGCCGCCCGGCTTTCAACTCATCAGCGAGATCGACCGGCGGTGGTGCTCCCTCGAGCTTGACTGCGATGATCGCCTGATAGAGCGATTGCCCGAGCCAGCCGCGTTCGCGCCCGACGATGACGATCAAGTCTCCCTCGCGCTTCAACGCGATATCGGCAAGATGCGCGATATCGGGCACGAGACCGACGCCGCCGATCGCCGGGGTGGGGGGGATGCCGATGCCGTTCGTCTCGTTGTAGAGCGACACGTTGCCGGAAACGACCGGGAAGTCGAGCGCACGCGCCGCCTCGCCGATGCCGCGGA
>JAKALI010000339.1 GCA_021813195.1 Pseudomonadota bacterium | reverse complement strand
TTCGTACCGATGGCCGAGGAGCAGCGGGCACGCTACGAGGAGTACGCGGCCAAGGCTGCCCGTCTGCTGGCGCTGGCGCAGGCGCGGCGCCGGCAGCTCAGGCCCGAAGAGTTCGAGCGGCTGCAGCAGTGGCTCGCCTGCATGCGCATGATCTGCGACACGCCCGCGATCCTCGATCCCTCCTGCCGCATCTCGCCGAAACTCGAGGAGCTGGAGCGTGTGCTCGCCGACCTGCTTGCCGAGCCATCCGCCAAAGTGATCGTGTTCTCGGAGTGGGAGCGCATGCTGGATATGGTGCGCGAGCTCGCCGGCGAGATGGGCGTCGAGGCCGCGTGGCACACGGGCTCTGTGCCGCAGCAGCGCCGCCGCGCCGAGATCAACCGCTTCAAGCAGGATCCGAATTGCCGGCTGTTCCTGTCGACAGACAGCGGCAGCGTCGGGCTCAACCTGCAGGCGGCGAGCGCCGTGGTCAATGTCGACCTGCCGTGGAATCCGGCCAAACTGGAGCAGCGCATCGCGCGGGCCTGGCGCAAGGGGCAGATGCGCTCGGTGACGGTCGTCAATCTGGTGGCGGAGGACACGATCGAGCACGCCATGTTGCCCTGCTCGGCGCCAAGCAAGCGCTGGCCGACGGCGTGCTTGACGGCCAGGGCGACCTCGCCGCGCTCAAGATGCCGTCCGGGCGCACCGCCATGATCGAGCGCATGCAGGCGCTGATGCAGGCCGGGAAAAAATCGGAACTGGTCACGGAGCCAACGGCGACCCCGCCAGAGTCGAAAATCGCTGCGGATCTTTGCCAGCGTCACGGTGAACGGGCGCTATGGATCGAAGCGCGCCAGGGGCCGGCTGGCCGCGTCCGCATGCTGGCAGTGCTCGATGTCGAGCGCGGCCGGCTGGCGTCAGAAGCTAGGCGTCTGGTGCCCGCAGGCGAAGGTGCTCCCGCGATCGAGGTCATCGACCGGGCGACCTGGGTCTTGCTGCAGCGCCTGCAGGCAGGCGGCTTGGTGCAATTTGTGGGCGGCGCGCCACGCGTTCTGCATCAGTCGGCGGCGCTCACCGAGGACGATGGAGCGGCCGCACGCATGGCCGCGGCGCGCGCCGCGCAATTGCGCTCCCTCGCCGATCGCCAGCTGCGCAAGGCTCAGGTGCTGGCCGCTGGCGGCTTCCCGGAGGAGGTGGCGCCACTGCTGGCATCAGCGATCGAGCATGCCGCCGCGGCCAGGCTGGAGGCCTTGGGCGAGCTGTCGCCGGAGGTCAGCGCCGCGTCGCGCGAGCAGGTGCGCGACCTCGTCGCGCGCGTGGAGCTGCCGCAATGTAAGCGATGCTCCGCCCTTTCAATTACCCACAATTCTTGTGATCCGCGGTGTCGCACGGTCGCAGAATTTCTTGAGTCTCTGGAATCGGTTGTGATTCCTTGTCGAGCACCTGATTCGCGATGGTGGGTGCTCGATGGCAAACAAAAATTGCCGGCCGGCGACAAATGAGCGTCGATCGACCGACGCGGCGGACAGCAGCGAGGCGCAGGATTGGGTCGATCGCGAGACGGTCGACGGCACGTTCAAGGATGAACGTCTCGGGCGGCGGTTCAAGACGCTTCTGGCGGACATTGGCTGCGCGATCGGCGAAAGCTTGCCCTTCGCGTGCCAGGATTGGGCAAGTACCAAGGCCGCGTATCGGTTCCTCTCGAACGAACGTGTCGATGAGGCCGATATCCTGAGCGGCCACTTTCAAGCGACGGCGAAGCGCTTCGGAAAATCGGACGGCACGGTTCTGGTGCTGCAGGACACGACGGAGTTCAGCTTCAAGCGCGAGCGACCCGAGCAGATCGGCTTCACGAAAAGCATCCGCACCCGCAAAGACCGCCGCAGGAGCGTGCACTCGGTTTGCGGCATCCTCATGCATGCGAGCCTCGCTGTGACGACCGATGGCCTTCCCCTCGGCGTCACCGCAATCAAGTTCTGGAACCGGAGGAAATTCAAGGGCGCACGATCCCTGAAGACCAAGATCAACCCGACGCGCGTTCCCATCGAGCAGAAAGAGAGCGTCCGCTGGCTTCAGAACCTGGAGCAATCGACGACGCTGCTCGCGGCTCCGGAGCGCTGCGTACACGTCGGCGATCGCGAGAGCGACATCTACGAACTGTATTGCAAGGCACGCGAGCTTGGCACGCACTTCGTCGTGCGAACGTGCGTCGATCGCCTTGCCGGTGATGGCCAACACACGATCGCCGACGAGATGGAGGAGGTTGCGGTCAAGGGGCTGCATCGCATCGAGACACGCGACGAACACGGCGATATCTGCAGTGCCACGCTCGAACTCAAGTATCGGCGCATCCACGTCTTGCCACCGATTGGCAAGCAGAAGAAATATCCCGAACTGGATCTCGTCGTGATCCATGCCGTCGAGCGCGATGCTCCCAAGGGGCGAAGGCCAATCGAGTGGAGGTTGATCACAGATCTGCCGGTGCGTTCGCGCAGCGAGGCGATCGAGAAACTCGACTGGTACGCGATGCGCTGGAAGATCGAGGTGTTCCACAAGATCCTGAAATCCGGATGCAAGGCGGAGGAGTCGAAGCTCCGGACAGCGGACCGGCTCGCCAATCTGATCTCGGTCTTCTGCATTCTCAGCTGGCGCGTCTTCTGGCTGACGATGCTGAACCGCACCGCGCCGGATGCGCCGCCCGAGATGGCGTTGACGGATGGCGAGATCCGCGTGCTCGATCATCTTGTGCCGGACACGGCAAGGATCCGACGAGGACGCAAGACACTATCGCACTATCTGACCAAGCTCGCGCGTCTCGGCGGCTATCTCGCCAGAGCCAGCGATCCGCCTCCCGGCAATATCGTCATCTGGCGCGGGCTATCCCGCCTGACCGACATCCAACTCGGCGTCGAAATCGGAGCGGGAGATGTGGGTAATTGAAAGCCTCGCCGGATGCTTACGAACCAATTGCGATGGCCCTAGCGCAGTGTCGGGGGGACTCCCGCTGACGCGAGGCGCAGCGTGGCATCACCCGCTGATCGCTCCTGAGACGGATTCGACGACGCCGGTCAATAGGTGGTCTGCAGCAAAGGTCTCGCCCTTCTGACCGCTCGCCGACTCTCCGTGAAGGGCAGGCGGCCAAGTCTCGAGGATCGGGGATCGCGCTCCGGGAAGTCGTCGCCTCTGATTGATCGAAATCCTCTGGCTCTTTGCGACAGGGAATCGTCTGTCGTGAGGAATCGATTCCAGACTTTTGGATTGGAGTATCGTTATATGCTCGTTCCCAATAATAGCGCCGTCGTCATTATTGCCTCCACGATTTCATCGGAGCGTCCACCAATGCTCGGATCATTTATTAGTCGCGCAAGACGGTTGATCGACGTGGCGCACGCTCTGCATATACCAACCATCGCAGGACGTTTTCCGGCAGATGCCACCGAGACCAATTATCTGGCTGACACTTTTCCGAATGCACCCAAGAATGCCCTTTCGTTTCATCCCAAACCCGAAAACTGGGCGGCGACTGATCTCGGTCAGGCCATCGCAATCGAAGGCCGCAATCAGATCGTCGTCGCTGGCTTCTGGCTCGAGGAGGCCGTGACGCTGCTGGCTCTCAACTGTCTGGCGGTGGGCTACGACACCTACGTGGCAGGCGATGCAACGCCAACGACAGACCCTGGACTTGAAATCGCGGCGCGGGCCCGTCTTGCCCAAGCCGGAGCCGTTCCCACTTCGACCGATCAAGTTATTCGCGAGTGGGCTGCGCTGCACGATGATCCTGTGCACGCGATCAAGCTCATCGCCGACCTCCCGCAACGAGAGCAAAATTCACCATAACCGTCGGATCGAAGAAACGGTCTCGATATTAAATGGTATCTTCTATTTCGGCGGCACCGAATTATTTATTTGCCGATGTCGAAAATTGTGCTGGCTGAGTATTTGTCCACTTTTGCAGGTTTGCCATGTCGATCCATGGCTCCGCCGTGGGCCTGCGATGGCCCGCGCCGCTCGAAACGTACGCTTATTCGTCGGCGCTCGCCAATCCGGATTGGGCGTGGGAGTTCTTGCGGCGGTCACAAAGCTACCGCCGCGACGCACGCCGATTCGGGTGCCTGACAGCACGACACGTGCCGGGCACTGACCACTTGCACGTGTCGCGCACGCGCCGCCGCCAGCCTCAGGCAGAGGCCTGGGGCCTGTTGTCCTTTTGCAGCGCCCGATCAGCCGGCACCTTACGCCCCTGTCGTCTGGGCCGATCATGCGATCCGCTACAAACTGTCCGCCGAAGCACATCGCGCAACACTGTGGCGGGGACTTGAATTCGAAGCGCGTCACCTGCGCGTTTTGGCCCATCTTCACCTGGACGCCCTGGGTCGCCAGCATCTCATCCTCAAGGGGACGACGTCTCATACCGTCGAGCCTAATGAATGACCTGCAATATCCAGGGATATGACGCGAGCAAGGTGAGCCTTCCGGTTTCGGTGGCGAGGCGGTTCCAGGCCGTGACGGCGGCGTCGACGATGGCATCGTAGTCGGCGAGCAGGCGGTGCGATAGGAAGCGCTGCTTGAGGTAGAGCCAGACGCGCTCGACGGGGATGAGTTCGGGCGAGTAGGGCGGCAGCGGCACCAGCGTGATGTTGTCCGGCACGACAAGCGCTGTTGCGCCGTGCCAGCCGGCCTGGTCGAGGACCATGGCGACGTGCTCGTTGCCGCCGATCGTCGCGGCAAAGCGGTCGAGGAACACCTGCATCGCTTCCGTATTCACGTATGGCATGACAAGAGCGAAGGCGTTGTCGGTGCCGGGCTCGACGGCCGCGAAGATGTAGGCGAACGTGAAGCGCCTGTCGCAGAGCCCGGGCGGGCGCTCGCCGCGCTTCCACCACACGTGGGCCGTGCGCCCCTTCTGCCCGATACGTGCCTCGTCCTGGAAGAACAAGCGCACGCGCTTTCCCGTCCGTCGGCTGATCTTACGCAGGATGGCCGGGGCTCTTTTTGAAGGCCGCTTGTGCGGCCAGATCCTTCATCGGGTGGCTCGGCCGCGTTTTCTGGCGCGACAGCCCGAGCCGCTTCAACACGCGGCTCATCGAGGACGGGTGGAAGGACTTGCCGAAGCGCTCCATGCAGATCGTGGCGAGATCCTCACGCGTGTAGGCCGAGATGCCGGTGGTCTCGGGATCGGAACCCGCGAGCACGATCTCCAGAAGCTCGGTCTGCTCGTCCGCCGTGAGACGTTGAGGGCGGCCGGCGCCCGAGCGGTCGGAGAGCCCGTCGAGCCCATGCGCGTTGTAGCGCAGCACCCAGTCGCGCAGCGTCTGCCGGTCCATGCCAGCCGAGCGCGCCGCCTCCTCGCGGCTCATGCCGTCGAGCGCATTGGCGATCGCCAGAATACGCCGCGCCACACG
>JAKALI010000338.1 GCA_021813195.1 Pseudomonadota bacterium | reverse complement strand
TCCGATCTGCCAGTGGGCCGATCTCTACCGCAGTCTCATCGCCGGTCTCAACGTGCGCCCGCGCGGACCGGTGCATCCGCGCCTCGCAATCTGGGGGCCGATCGAAGCCCGTCTGCAGATGCCAGACTTCGTCATTCTCGGCTCCCTCAACGACGGCACCTGGCCGCAGGCGGCCGATCCCGGCCCCTGGCTTAACCGCCCCATGCGCGCAAGCCTTGGCTTACCGCAGCCGGAGGAAGCGACCGGTCGTGAGGCGCACGATTTCGCCACGCTCCTCGGCGCACCGCAAGTGGTGCTCACGCGCTCGAAAAAAGTGGACGGCGTACCCTCGGCACCATCGCGTTGGCTTTTGCGATTGAAGGCTGTGCTTGCAGGGTCTTCCCGGGAAAACCTTTTGACACCCTCGGCGCCCTGGCTGGCGTGGGCACGCGAGCAGCGCCGCGCGCACTCAACCATGCCGCGTCTGGCCATACCCGAACCTCGTCCACCTGTCGCATTGCGCCCTCGCAAACTGTCGGTCTCGCGCGTCGAGGACTTCATCAAGAACCCCTACGCCATATTCGCCCGTGAGATCCTCGGTCTGGAGCCGATGGACAGACTCGGCGCGGATCCTGGCCCAGCGCTGCGCGGAAGCGTTTTGCATGCCGCGCTATCGCAGTTGACCCGCGAGTTTCCGAGCGTTCTGCCACCGTATGGCGCCGATCGGTTGGTCGATCTGGCTTTGGCTATTCTCGACGCCCATCGAACACATCCACGCATCGCAGCCTTCTGGATACCCCGAATCCGCCGGTTCGCGAAGTGGTACGTCGCCACGGAGTCCGCCCGGCGTCAGGGTGTGAACCACATCCACACCGAATTATCCGGGCAATTGGTGTTCGATGCGCCAGCCGGCGCCTTCACCTTGAGCGCACGTGCCGATCGCATCGACATCATGCCAGATCGTATCGTGATCACGGACTACAAGACGGGTGGAATTCCCAAAAGGAATGCTGTCGAGAGCGGTTTTGCTCCGCAACTGCCGCTTGAGGCCGCGATCGCCGCGGCGGAAGGTTTCGCCGGTGTTCCTGCGGGCCGCGCCATCGCTTTGCGTTACATCCGCGCCACCGGCGGTATCCCTCCCGGTGAACAGGATGACGTCGCATCCGATGCCTCGACACTGGCCGCGCAGACGCTCGAGAACTTCAAGGCTCTCGTCGCGCTCTTCGATGATGAGGCGACCCCCTATCGCCCCGTGCGGCGCCACGGTTTGACATATGATTTCGACGACTACGCCCACCTCGCCCGCGTGGCCGAATGGTCGGCGTCCGGCATGGCCGGCAGCGAGGAGGTCGACGCATGACCGTGGCCGCTGCATCGTACAGCCTCACCGATGCGCTCGCTCGCACGCGCCAAACGCAGGCGATTGCAACGGATCCCCGTTGCTCCGTCTGGGTCAGCGCCAACGCCGGGACGGGCAAAACGTTCGTCCTCACCCGTCGCGTGGTGCGTTTGCTGCTGGCAGGCACACCGCCAGAACGCATCCTCTGCCTCACGTACACAAAGGCTGCCGCCTCGGAGATGTCGACCCGCGTCTTTGCGCTGCTCGCCTCCTGGATTGCGCTGGACGAAGCCGAACTCGATCGGGCGTTGAGCGAGCTGCTCGGCCGTGCGCCCAGCGACGAGGAGCGCCGGCGCGCGCGTACACTCTTCACGGCAGCGGTGGAAACACCAGGCGGCTTGAAAGTTCAGACGATCCACGCCTTTGCTGAGCGATTGTTGCAGCGCTTTCCTCTCGAAGCAGGTGTGCCCCCCGGCTTTGTCATCCTCGACGATGCACAAGCACGCCAATTGCGCCGCGCATCGATCGATGCCGTGCTGGCACAGATTGCCAGCAATCCTGCGGGTCGGCTGGGGTGCGCGCTCGATACCGCCGTCGCCTACGCGAGCGAGGATCGCTTCGACGATATCATCGCCGCAGCCCTCAGCTGGCGTGACTGGCTGGAGACGGCGGTGCGCTTACCCGAGGACCCAGCATACGATGGAGCCAAGGGACTGGCACTGGCTGAGGCGCTGTACCGTCAGCACTTCGCTGTGCGCCCCACCGTGACCACTGAGGCAATCTTGGACGAAATGGCTGCGGTTCTGCGTGACTGTGACCTCTCGGCACTCGCGGAGGTGTTCAGGGCCGGCTCCACGACGGACCAAGACCGCGCCGATGATCTCCAGAAAGCGGCGGAAGCACCCGACGCCCCCTCGCGGGTTGAGGCTCTCTCGGGTTTCTTCATAACTGCACAAGGTGGCCCGCGGGCCAGACTGATGACAAACCGCCTCGCAGCCCAGCATCCTGCCACGCTCGAGGTCGTCTCGCGGGCCCAAGTTCGTTTCGTCGAACTCGATCGGGAGTTGAAAGCTCTAGCCGTCGTCGACGCGACGATGGCGCTTCATCATTTGGCAAGCGCCGTCCTGCAGAACTATCAACGTGCCAAGCAAGCGCGGGCCGCACTCGATTTCGACGACCTCATCGCGCATACCCGTAATCTTCTGGCATCGCGCAGCCAAGCCCAATGGGTTCTCTACAAGCTCGACAGCGGCCTCGAACATCTCCTGGTGGACGAGAGCCAGGATACAAGTCCGGACCAATGGCGCATCGTAGCGACTCTGGCTGAGGAGTTCTTCGCCGGGACGGGCGCCATCGAAACGCCACGCACCGTTTTCGCGGTCGGCGACGAGAAGCAATCCATCTACTCGTTCCAAGGTGCGGCACCTGAGATGTTCGCCGAGATGGGTCGCCAACTCGCCGACCGCGCACGCCATGCCGCTATCCCATTCCATCACGTCTCGCTCGACGTCTCGTTCCGAACCACGGCTCCCGTCTTGAAAACTGTCGATCGGGTGTTCTCCAATGCAGACCGCACACCCGGCATCCCGCAGGGAATGGAGGGCATCCGGCATGTCGCGAAGCGCTTGGGACAGGCCGGCAGCGTGGAAGTGTGGCGGCCAGAGCCTTACGTCAGCCCGAGTGCGACGCCCGCATTCGCACCTTTGGATGAAGAAGCCGCGGCATCGCCCATCGTGCGACTTGCCAACCGCATCGCCGCAACGATCGGGAGATGGCTCGCGGATGGCGAGATCCTGGCTTCGGCCGGCAGACCTGTGCGAGCCGGCGACATCATGATCCTGGTGCGTAAGCGCCATCCATTCGCCCCGCCCATGATCGCCGCGTTGAAATCGCGTAGCATTCCGGTGGCGGGTGCCGATCGGCTGGCGCTCACCGACCATATCGCCGTGCAGGACCTGATCTCGCTTGGTGAATTTCTGACGCTGCCCGAGAACGATCTGGCCCTTGCAGAGGTCCTCAAGAGTCCGATCTTCGACTTCAATGACCAGGACGTGTTTCAACTGGCGCATGGACGACGTGGCACCCTTTGGCAATCCCTGCTCGAACAGGCCAAGTCGGAGCCGAGATTTGCTGCGGCCGCCGATGATCTCCGACGCTGGCGCAAGGCTGCCGATTTCGCCCCGCCATTCGAGTTCTTTTCCACCATCATGGAGCGCGATGGCGTACGTCAGCGCTTGCTTGCGCGCCTGGGAGCGGAGGCCGCCGATCCGATCGACGAATTCCTCGACCTCGCGCTTGCGTACGACGATACCGCCCCGCCGTCCTTGACTGGATTTCTGCACGCGCTCGATACCGATCGACCCGAAATCAAGCGCGACATGGACCATGGCGCCGACGAAGTGCGCGTGATGACGATACATGGGGCCAAGGGGCTCGAAGCACCGATCGTCTTTCTCCCCGACACCTGTCAGGGCGCGGCCAGAGCCGGCCAATCCCCACAACTCATTCCACTGGCCGACTTGATCCGGCCGGGCGTGCCTCACGCTCAGCCGTTCGTCTGGCCCATCAAGGGTAGCACCAGCTTGCAACAGATCGGGAACGCAAAGGCTGCGCTCGCGAGAACTGAGCGCGAAGAGAGCGACCGGCTCCTTTACGTGGCGCTGACACGGCCGCGAGACCGATTGATCGTGTGCGGCTATGAAGGCAGAAAAGCGCGACCCGACGCGTGCTGGTGGAATACAATCGCCACGGCCCTAGATCTTGCGGCCGCAGGTAGCGATGCCGATCCTGTTGTCTACAGAAGCACGTGCGACCAGTCGGCACCACCGGATGGTCAGGCGCCGGCCGTGGCGGCTGACGCGCAACCCTTACCTCTGCCGGACTGGGTTGGGCGACCAGCACCACGCGAGCCCGCAACGAGCCTGCCGCTGGCGCCCTCGCGCTTGGCCGCCTATGAGTCCGATTCAGATGGGGAGCCGCTCAAGGACGAGCCGATTGTCCCCGCATTGTACGAACCGGCCGGCATGTCGCCCGTGGATCCCGTACTCGGTGATCGCTTCTTGCGCGGAACCGTGACCCACCTGCTATTACAATACCTGCCCACTATCGAACCCCCTTTGCGCTTGCGCGGGGCTCACGCCCTGCTCGAACGCCACGCCAACACGCTCTCAGAGAGTGCCCGCGCCAGCATTCTGCAAGAGACGTTCGCAATCCTGGACGATCCGACTTTTTCAGCAATTTTTGGACCCGAAAGCCAGGCCGAAGTCCCCATCGTCGCCGAACTCGCCGATCCTGCGGGCAAACGCCCCCCGATGCGGCTTGCTGGAGCAATCGACCGGCTAGCACTCGTAGGCGATGATGTGTTGATCGTCGACTACAAGACCAATCGCAGCCCACCTGACCACCCTTCGCAGGTTGCCGAAATTTATCTTTTCCAACTCGCCGCCTATCGCTTGGCGGTTGAAAAGATCTATCCCGGACGCCGGGTGAGGGGACTTCTGCTGTGGACCCACGCCGCTCGGCTTATGGAGATCCCACGAGAAACGCTGGACACCTATGCGTGCCGATTATGGCAGCGTGATTCGACCGCTTGACGGGTTGAGGAGGCATTCTTAAGTCTCGATCGATCGTCCGAACCGGTGGTCCGGTTGTGTTTGGTCCGGCCTCGTAACGACCACATGGACAACAGGAGATAACGCTTTATGGCCAATACCCCCAGTGTTACCGACAGCACGTTCGAGGAGGTCGTCCTCAAATCCTCACAACCCGTCGTCGTCGATTTCTTTGCCGAATGGTGCGGGCCCTGCAAAGCGATGGCGCCAACACTCGATCTGGTTGCCACTGAAAATGCAGGCAAGATGAAGGTCGTTAAGCTCGACATCGACCAGAACCCGGTGATGACGCAAAAGTACGGCATTCAAGCCGTGCCGACGCTAATCGTGTTCCACAACGGCAAAGTGAAGGCTCGCCAGTCGGGTGCGATCATGCAGAAAAAGAAACTGGAGGATTGGGTCAACGGCGCCATCGTCGCCTAAGCGCGGGTCACAGCCGTTCGAGACACAGCAGGCCGCGCAT
>JAKALI010000337.1 GCA_021813195.1 Pseudomonadota bacterium | reverse complement strand
CGAGGTGCAGGTTCTGGGCGACTCTCACGGGAATGTCGTTCATCTTTGGGACCGTGACTGTTCGCTGCAGCGCAATCATCAGAAACTGATCGAAGAGGCGCCGGCGCCTGCATTGCCTCGACCGGTGCGTCTGGCGATGCTGGAGGCGGCGGTCAGTCTCGCCCGCGCAATTGGTTACCGCTCCGCAGGCACAGTGGAATTCCTTTACGACGTGACCCGGGAAAGCTTCCATTTCTTGGAGATGAACACGCGCATTCAGGTTGAACATCCGGTGACTGAAGCTATCACAGGCGTCGATCTGGTGGAATGGCAGCTACGCGTAGCCCAGGGCGAGGCGTTGGCCTTTGAGCAAGAGGACATCGGCTGCGTCGGCCATGCGATCGAGCTGCGCATAGCTGCGGAAAATCCAGCAGAGAGTTTTCGCCCCCAAACCGGACGGATCTCCTTGTGGCAGCCGCCCAAGGGACCTGGCCTTCGGTTTGACAGTGGTGTGGAGCTGGGGAGCGGGATCAGCCATAACTATGACTCAATGCTTGCCAAGTTGATCGTTCATGGCTCGGACCGTGGGGAAGCGATCCGCAAGGCGGTGACCGCGCTCGACGCGTTCGCGGTTGGTGGGGTGAGTGTGAACGTCGCCTTTCAGCGGGCGCTGATCACACATCCCGATTTCGCCGCCATTACACATCATACCGCCGGTCTGGCCGAGATGTTTCCTGGCGGATGGGCTGCACTCTTGCCCGACGCGCAGACCATCGCCCTCTCGGCGCTCGCTCTGCACCTGCATCTTCTTGCCAGGCCTGGCGACAGTCCTTGGCGGACCCTTGGCGCCTGGCGCGTCACCGACGCGGCAGGACGGGCAGGTAAGGCGCGATACTGGGCTGTGGGCGAAGAAGAGCATGCGGTCACCGTCGCTGGGCAAGGCGTGCTGGAATTACTCGTTGAGGGGTCGGCGCCTTACGCTATCGATCACGCGCGCATTGTGCCTGGCCGGTTATCGGGGCGTATCGGCGGCCGCGCCTTTTCCTGTGCGGCGCATGTCGAGCGCGGTGACGATGTCTGGCGTGTGCACATATCGGGGCGTGACGGCCTCGTCGAAGTGCGGCTCAAATCGCTTGAAGACCGGCGCTCGCAAATCGACGCCGCAGCGACCAGCAGCGGCGAGGATACTCTCATGGCGCCAATGCCGGGCGCGGTGACCGAGATTCGCGCGAGACTAGGCGACGAGGTCGCGCAGGGCCAGACACTGCTGGTTTTGGAGGCGATGAAGCTCTTGCAAAGCTTGCAGGCCCCCGTCGCCGGAACCGTCGACGAAATCTGCTGCGCGCCGGGCGATACTGTCGCAATGGGCGCCCCCTTGATCAGGATTGCTCGAAAGGAAGGGACATGACCGGGTACGAAACTCCCACCGTATTGGCCATCACGCCTTTCAATGAGGAATTGGAGCTGATCCGCAAACAGCTTCGTCGCTTCATCGACGTCGAGGTCGCGCCTGCGGGTGGGACGTGGGAAGAAGCGGGCATGGTGCCCCGAGCGATCTTGCGCAAGATGGGCGAATTGGGCGTTCTGGGTATGCGCTATGACCCGCAATATGGAGGCGCGGGTCTCGACGTTATGTCGAGCGTGATACTGGCCGAAGAATTGGGACGCTCGACCTTCGGCGGCTTCTCGGCGACGGTACTCGTGCATACCGATATGGCGTCGCCGCATCTGGAGAATGCTGGCGCGCCCGAGCAAAAGGCGCGTTGGATGCCGGGGATAACCAGTGGTCAAACGATCGCGGCGGTTGCGGTGACCGAGCCCGGCGCAGGCTCGGATGTGGCGGGCATGCGCACCCGTGCCATCAAGGACGGCTCTGACTGGGTGCTCAACGGCGCCAAAATGTTCATTACCAACGGGGTGCACGCCGATCTCTATCTCATCGGAGCCAAGACCGATCCGGACGCCAAGGGCTCGCGAGGGATCACGATCTTCGCAGTCGAAAAGGGCACGCCCGGTTTCTCTGTCGGGCGTGCCTTGAAGAAGACGGGCTGGCTTTGTTCCGATACCGCCGAGCTGATCTTCGAGAATGTGCGGGTGCCGGCCGAGAACGTGCTGGGCGAGGTGAACAGGGGCTTTTATGCGATCATGAAGAATTTTCAGAACGAGCGGATCGTACTCGGCGCGATGGCTACGGCCGAAGCGCAAAAGGCGCTGGACTTAACAACGGACTACGTGAAACAGCGCAAGGCCTTCGGAGGCGTCTTGTGGGACAAGCAGGCCGTTCGCCAACGTCTTGCGGACTGCTTGACCCGCATCGAGGCCGGGCGTCAGCTAGTCTATCATGCCGCCCGGCTTGACGCTGCAGGGCAAGACTGTGTGCGTGAGGTGTCGATGGTCAAGGCTTATTGCGGCGAGTTGGTGAATAGCGTGCTGTATGATTGCGTGCAGTTTCACGGCGGCATGGGCTACATGCGCGAAACATCGGTCGAGCGGATGTCGCGCGATGCTCGTGTACAGGCGATCGGCGGGGGCGCAACAGAGGTGATGCTGGAGGAAGTTGCGAAGCGCATGTGAGCCTGCGATTTCGAGATTTAAAGCGGGCAAGCATATTGTGACGTCCCGCATGCTGACAGCGACTGCACGACCAACGCGATCGGCCGTCGGTGTTGGCGATTAGCGTCGTAAGCGCGTGGCGATGTAGTCGATGCCACGAGCGGCTTCCGAAGCCATCGAGCCCCGATTCTACCCTAGGTGTTTAGTCCCGGCATTTGATGGGTTGGATCGAGCTTGAATCGTTTGGGCTCGACTGTCGTAAGCGCTGTTCTGATCCCACCTTCATTGTGCGCGCGTGATGGGCGAGTCTGGCTTCCCGGGTGGGAGATAGGCTTGTGTCTGGACTTGAGCTTATGGTCGAGCCGACGGCGAAGGCGGTACGCCGCATCGAGGTGATTACGGGCGCCGGCGGTCGTCGCAATTGGACGGATGACGAGAAGGCGCGGGTTCTCGAAGAAACGCTCGCGCCTGGCGCCGTTGTCTCGCAGGTTGCGCGGCGACATGGTTTGACGCCGCAGCAGCTGTTCACGTGGCGACGCGCGGCGCGTCGGAAGGCGATGACTGACAAGAGCGCGTCGTCGCCGCCGTTCGTGCCGGCGATCGTCGAGCCGGCGAATGCGCCGACGTCGCCTTCAGCGCCAGTCGTCGATGCGGCGCCTGCAACGCGGCCTCCCGTCATCGAGCTCGATATCGGCGGCGACAGCGTGTGGATCTGGCGCGGCGCGGACCCCGTCCTGGCGAAGGCGGTGATTGACGCGCTGAAGAGGGCGAGGTGATCGGCCCGACCGGCGCGGTGCGCGTGATGGTGGCGACGAAGCCGGTCGACTTCCGCAAAGGGACCGACGGGCTGGCGGCGCTGGTGCGCGAAACGATGGCGACCGACCCATTCGACGGCGCCATCTACGTGTTCCGCGCCAAACGCGCCGACAGGATAAAGCTGGTCTTCTGGGATGGAACGGGCGTGTGCCTGTTCGCCAAGCGGCTCGAGGACGGCGAGTTCCATTGGCCGAAGATCGCCGACGGCGTCATGCGGTTGTCGGCGGCGCAGCTCTCGGCCCTGCTCGAAGGGCTCGATTGGCGGCGCGCGCGTGCGAAGGAAACGTCGGCGCCGGTTCTGCCGGGATAGGCCGCGGCATAGTGAATCAGGGCGACGAAGATCGTCGCAATACGCCAGAAAACATGGTCTTCTCAAGCCATGCCGCAGGCCGACGCGCCGCTTCCCGACGATCCGGAAACCCTCAAAGCGCTGCTGATCGCCGAACGGGCGCGCAGCGAGCGGCTCGTCCAGATCATCAAGGAGATGCAGCGACATCGGTTCGGCCGGCGCGCCGAGACGTTGCCGGAAGACCAGATGCTGTTGGCGCTCGAAGAGGTCGAGCAGACGCAATCTGGCGCGGCCGCCGACGCGGAAAGCAAATCTCCCGCCGAGCGCGCTGTGGCGGCCAAGAAGCGTCGCGGGAACCGCGGAGCGCTGCCGCCGCATCTGCCGCGGATCGAAACGATCGTCGATGTCGAGGACAGGACTTGCCCCTGCTGCAAGGGCTTGCTGCACCGGATCGGCGAGGACGTGAGCGAGCGGCTCGACGTCGTTCCAGCGCAGTTCCGCGTCTTGGTCGTGCGCCGTCCCAAGTACGCCTGTCGCGCGTGCGAAGAGGGTGTAGTCCAACAGCCTGCTCCCGTCCGACTGATCGAAGGCGGCTTGCCGACGGAGGCGACGGTCGCGCATGTGCTCGTCGCCAAATACGCCGATCACCTGCCGCTATACCGGCAGGCGCAGATATACGCCCGGCAGGGGATCGCTCTCGATCGCTCGACGCTCGCCGATTGGGTCGGTCGCGCCGCCTGGCATCTGCGGCCCGTGCACGAGCGCCTGCTCGCCCACATCCGCGCCTCGACGAAAATCTTCGCTGATGAGACCACGGCGCCGGTTCTCGATCCTGGCCGTGGCCGAACCAAGACGGGCCAGCTCTGGGCCTACGCCAGGGACGATCGGCCATGGGGCGGCGCCGATCCGCCTGCGGTCGCCTATGTCTACGCGCCCGATCGCAAATCCGAACAACCGATCGCGCATCTGGCGGGCTTCAGGGGCGTGCTGCAAGTCGACGGCTATGCGGGTTATCGCAAGCTCGCCGAGAAAGGCGACGTTCGGCTCGCCTTCTGCTGGACGCATGTGCGACGCCGCTTCTACGAACTAGCTGTCGGCGGGACGATGCCGATCGCAACGCAGGCGGTCGAGCGGATCGCGGCGCTCTATGCGATTGAAAAGGACATCCGAGGCCGCAGCGCCGACGAGCGCCGCGCCGTTCGTCAGAGCAGGACCTTGCCTCTGCTGCTCGCCCTTGAACCGTGGTTGCGCCAGCAACTCGCGTTGATCAGCCAGAAAAGCAAACTCGCCGAAGCTATCCGTTACGCGCTGTCGCGCTGGGAAGGTCTCACCCGCTTCGTCGACGACGGTCGCATCGAAATCGACTCCAACGTCGTCGAGCGCTCGATCCGCCCGATTACGCTCAATCGGAAGAATGCGCTGTTCGCGGGCTCCGACGGCGGGGGCGAGCACTGGGCGATCGTCGCCTCGCTCATCGAAACCTCCAAGATCTGTGGCGTCGATCCGCAGGCCTACCTCGCCGACACTCTGATCAGGATCGTCAATGGTCATCTCAACAGCGAGATCGACGACCTCCTGCCATGGGCCTACGTCGCGCCTCAAGACCTCAAAAACGTGGCCTGACAACAGCGCTTACCGACTGTCCACTGCTTGCAGATGAACTCGAAGGGCGTGAGGCCCTTGAGGGTCTTGAGGCGTCGTCCGAAATTGTAGGCGTCGAGGAAGTCGGCGAGATGGCGGCGCAACTGGCCGTGGTCGTCGT
>JAKALI010000336.1 GCA_021813195.1 Pseudomonadota bacterium | reverse complement strand
CAATGCCGATGCGGCGGAGCTTTCGTCGCGACTTCGCGCCCAGCAGCTTCGCGACTTCCCGCCAGCAGCCGAGAAGACCATCCGTCGCTTCTCGTCGGCGGAGGCCGCACGCTTCATCGGCATTGCGGAGGGCTACCTTCGCCAATTGGTGTCCGAAGGGAAGGGGCCGCCGGCTCCGGCGAACGGCCGCAGAAGTTACTCAATCGAAGATATCGACGCCCTGCGAACGGATCTCGATGGCGCGGGAAAAGGGGCACGTCGGTATGTCCCGCATAGGCGGGACGCCGAGGCCCTTCAAGTCATTTCGGTGATGAATTTCAAGGGCGGCAGCGGCAAAACCACAACGGCCGCGCATCTCGCCCAGTATCTCGCGTTCCGGGGCTATCGTGTGCTGGCTATCGATCTTGACCCACAGGCGAGCCTTTCAACCCTGTTTGGACACCAACCGGAACTCGACGTTGGCGAAAATGAAACGATCTATGGCGCAATCCGCTACGATTCTGCCCGTCGCGAAATGCCCGAGATTGTGCGCGCGACGTACATTCCCAACCTGCACATTGTCCCAGGTCAGCTCGAACTTATGGAGTTCGAGCACGAGACCCCAAAGGCCTTGCTGACGCGTCAAAGCAACGACTCAATGTTTTTCGCCAGAATCGGCGAAGCGCTTGCCCAGGTCAGCGACGTCTACGACGTCGTGGTGATCGATTGCCCTCCGCAACTCGGCTTTCTCACGCTCTCAGCGCTTTGCGCCGCGACCGCTGTCTTGATTACCGTTCACCCTCAGATGCTCGACGTAATGTCGATGTCTCAATTCCTCAACATGACCGGAAGCCTGCTCGACGTCGTAGCCAACGCCGGCGGCGCTACTCAGTACGATTGGATGCGCTATCTCGTAACTCGTTACGAGCCAAGCGATGGCCCGCAAACGACGATGGTCGGCCTCATGCGCTCCATCTTCGGTTCGCGCGTACTGACCCACCCCATGGTCAAGAGCACCGCGATCGCGGATGCCGGGCTCACCAAGCAGACCCTCTACGAGGTCGAGCGACAGCAGTTTACGCGCGGCACTTACGACCGGGCCATAGAAGCCCTGGATCTTGTCAACGGAGAAATCGAAGGCCTCATCAAGCAGGTGTGGAAGAGGAACTAGCCATGGCGCGCAAGATCAGCTTCGATCTTCCAACGACGGCGGATACTCCGGCCCAGGACGTCGCACCCGCTCCATCGGCCAATCGCGTTCGACCACTGTTAGGATTGGATCGCCCGATCAAGCAATCGAGTGCGCTTGGCGCAATATCGCAATCGCTCGGCGGCATCTCAGAGAAGGTTAAGCGCGCCGAGGAGATTGAGCAGAAGCTCATTGAAGGCCAGGTGATTGTCGAACTCGACCCAGCGCTCATCGACAATTCCTTCGTTCCCGACCGCATGGAAGCTACCGAGGAGCAGAACGCGGCCTTCCGCGAGCTGATTCGAGAGCACGGCCAAAATGTCCCGATTCTGGTTCGGCCAAAGCCTAGCGATACGGAGCGCTATGAGGTGGCCTTTGGCCACCGACGCCTGCGAGCCGCCCGAGACCTCGGCATCAAAGTGCGGGCTGTCGTACGCTCGCTTACCGATGAGCAGTTGGTTATTGCGCAGGGCCAAGAGAATAGCGGGCGTACCGATCTTACGTTCATCGAGCGAGCCCGATTTGCTGCAAGGCTTGAAGATCGGAAATTTTCGCGAGAGATCATCATGGCGTCGCTCAACGTCGACAAAGCAGCGCTTTCGCGCCTTATCTCGATCGCGACCCGGGTGCCGGCTCCAGTCATCGAAGCCATTGGGCCGGCCCCAGCCTTCGGGCGGGTGCGCTGGCAGGAACTAACCGATCTCCTCGAACACGAGAACAACCGCGCTCGAGCGATCGACATGGTCAAGCCGCCGAGCTTTGGTGCGCTGGACACAGACAAGCGCTTTGAGACACTCATGGCCGGGCTGCGTGAGAAGGCATCTCGCGCGCGCGCAGAAACGTGGGCTGCGAATGATGGAACACACGCTGCCAAAATCTCTCGCGCCGGCAAAAAAATCACGCTGACATTCGACGATCGCGTCGCCCCCAAGTTCGGCGACTTCGTCAGGCAGCGGCTTCAGGCGCTTTACGACGAATTCAAAGCCGACAACCCGCCGGCATGAACAAACTTGCCTGGTCGGAATGAGCCGGCCAGACCAAGACCACCGCAACCCAGTCGGAGAACCATAGGCAAAAGAAAAAGGCCCCCGTCACGTCGCCGCTCCGGAAGCCCCTTCTTTGTGTTGGCGCTCAAAGAATCACACTTCCGCGAATCACTGTCAAGCGTTTAGGCGCCGTTTTGGCGAGCAGATTTTCTTTGCCCTAACGAAGGCAAAGACATGGAACCATATCAATCAACGACGCCCTTTGGGCGGCGATCGCTGACGCTTGCCCATGTGGCAACCCAAATTGTGGCGGCGGGCAGACCACCCGAAAAGGTGGTCCACAAGTGGAAGATCTTCCACGCCATCTGCACCGCCCGGCCGCGCCTCGGCGTTTCCGAACGCGCGCTGACGGTGCTCGATGCGCTGCTGAGCTTTCACCCCGAGACCGCGCTCACGGGCGAAGACGACCTGATCGTCTTTCCCTCGAACCACCAACTGACGTTGCGCGCCCACGGCATGCCGGCATCCACGCTTCGGCGTCATTTGGCGGTCCTGGTCGACGCCGGCCTCATCGTTCGTCGGGATAGCCCGAACGGCAAACGCTATGCGCGGAAAGGCGCCGGCGGCGACATCGAGCTCGCCTTCGGCTTCGATCTATCGCCTCTCGTCGTTCGGTCGGAGGAGTTCCAGAACCTGGCGGCGGAGATCGAGGCCGAGGCGCGCGCGCTCAAGCTCGCGCGCGAGCGGGTCACGCTATGTCGGCGCGATATCGCCAAGATGATTGCGACGGGCATCGAGGAAGGTGTGCCAACGCGCAGGGCAGGGCACGGGCCGGCCGACTGGCAGGAAGTGCATCAGGCGTTCCGGTCGATCGTCGACCGGATTCCTCGTACCGCGACATGCCAGCAGCTCGAGGAGATTGCCGACGAGCTCTCGCAGCTTGCCGATGACGTGCTCAGCCTGTTGGAAACTCATGTCAAAACAGAAAATATGAGCGCCAAAGAGTCCCAAACTGAGCGTCACTTACAGAATTCAAACCCAGACTCCCTTATTGATCTTGAACCTAGCCTTCGAGAAGGCAGGGCGGCGAGGACGGAGCCAAAACCTCAACCGTCGCGACCTGCGGAGGGATCCTATCCTTTGGGAATGGTGCTGAGTGCCTGTCCCGACATCGTCGACTACGCCAAGGGCGGCATTTCGAGCTGGCGGGATTTCCTCGCGACGGCGACGGTGGTCCGATCGATGCTCGGGATTAGTCCCAGCGCCTGGGAGGAGGCGCAAACCGTGATGGGCGAGACCCAGGCGGCGATTGTCGTTGGCTGCATCCTGCAGCGCGGGGAAGCAATCCGTTCCGCCGGCGGATATTTGCGCGGGCTGACGCGAAAAGCCGAGGCCGGGGAGTTCTCGCTCGGCCCGATCCTGATGGCGCAGATCAATTCGCAGCTTCATGAAAAACGACCGGCCTGATGGAAGCGGGGACGTCTCTCAGGCCCACTGGCTCGGGCCGCCCTGTCCTGGTCGTGGCCAAAGCTTGGATCATCGCCGAACGTCGACAAGGTGCCGCGTTGATCCTCGGCCGAAGGGCGCTCGTCTCTAGCCATGGCCGACGCGCAAATCGGTCGCGCTGGGTGGCGGTCCGCGGTCTGGAATCGATTTCCGATCGTGGCGTCCATATCGGCGCGTATAGCCCTCGTCCGTCTTGGGCGGGACAGGCGAGAGGGATGATCGCAGTCGTCTCGCCAAAACAGGGGTCCCGCGCGGCTGTGGATGACAATGGCGACGCTCACGGCCTTCTCCGGTTTGGGCTGCGGCTCCCGGTTGCATGGCTGAATACCTATGGCCGTCGCCGGCACGTCGGCCCCTGGAGCCAAGAATTTTCCCCTGCCGGATCCCCCGCGAGCGGGGACCCCGACCGGCATTCCTCGCGCATGCGCCTGCGGCGCCAAAATTCGTGGCTCCTGTCGGGGCGCAGCGCTGCGCTTGCCCTTCGCCCGCGTCTCGTGGGCTACGGCTCTGTGCCGTCTTCCCGGCCATGACGGATCGCCATCGCAACGGGGCGCAGCCCCACAAGATGGAGAGAGACCATGCGTAACATCGCCGAATTCACCCTCATCGGTCGCGTCGGGACCATCAAGGAAGTTGGCAAGACCGTCCGGGTCAGCATCTGCGCCAACTATCCCTTCAAGGACAAGGACGAGTGGAAGGACGACGCCCACTGGAACGAAGTCACGATCTTCACCAAGTCGATCCAGGCCTACGTGAAGGATCACGTCAGCAAGGGCGACCTGGTTCATGTGCGCGGACGGCTGCGGCAGAATAGCTTCGAGCGCGACGGCCACCGGGTCTACACGGTGGACCTCATCGCCCTCGAGTTCGGCCGGCTCGCTCAGGCGAGTGACCGCTCGGCCGCCTGAGCCAGGAGCGGGGAGGCGAGAGCCTCCCCATCCCATTCTTGTCGGCCGGGGCGCGTTCTGCGCCGCGATGACCCTCAAAGTCAGGACGGCAGTTTTCGCGACCGCGTCTGGCGCGCTAGTCCGCGATCCGCCCGATTCTTCTTCCCGATCGCCGAAACGAGATCGTCATAGTCGACGCCGCTCTTCTTGAGCGCGCGCCGCGCGTCCGACGCCTCGAAGCCTAGCAGCTCCAGCGCGCTCATGTTCAGGCTGGATGCGATCCTCTCGATCGTCCGCAATGTCGGATTCCCGATACCGCGCAGGATTGTATAGTAGGTGCCCCGCGCCAGTCCGGTCTTTGGCCAGAAGGCTTCCATGCCGCCGTTTTCGACTTCAAGCTGTTGAAGCCGAACAGCAAGCATTTCGTTCAGCACCGAGTGATCGACGGATTGGGGTTTGCGGACGGGCGGCATCGCGACCGAGTTCTCACATATATTGAGATACCCCAATCCATCACCATACCCCGTGTCTAAAGTCCAGTATATTGGACGTTGTCAGATAGAATTTTCTTTGAAAATGATTCAGCTTACGGGTCGCAAGCCTTGCGAAGCCCGGTTCTGCGTCGTCCGCCTGGACGCGACGTTTCCGAGAAACGCGATCGGTTCAACGCCGGCCCGTTCGGCGATCAGCTCGATGTAGTCGAGGCTCGGATTGGCGGCGTCCGTCATCAGATGGAAGTAGCTCGATCGCGGGATTCCGAGTCGTTCCGCGAACGCGCGGCGGCTTAGCCCCAGTTCCCGGCGCAGACCCTCGAGCGCTCCCTGGAAGGCCACCAGAAGCGTGTTGCCCTGGGCCGCATG
>JAKALI010000335.1 GCA_021813195.1 Pseudomonadota bacterium | reverse complement strand
CCTCTCTGCTGCTGAAAGATGTGAAGTCCTGGTCGCCACCACACTGGCGTTCCGACGTGTTCGCCATTCATCGGAGCCGACCGTGGCGGTCGTTCAAGGCGGTTATGCCGTGATGCCTATTAATTAGGATATGCCGATATCAAGTGCGTGCGAACTTAGCCCACCGCCGCATCGACGGCGTTGCCGCCCTTCTCCAGGATGCCCCCCACTTCGGCGGCCAGGTGCTGCGCGCTTACCACCATGGCATGGGGCGCAGTGATGGGCTTTGCCGCTGCCAACGCCGCGCGCGCCGTGGTGGCGGACGTCGTGTCCAGTGCCTGGGCGGGGGGATGGCGGGTGCGGCCGCCGCAGCTGACGCAAGCGTCAGCTGCGGCGGCGATGATAACGGCTTTGTGCATGGACAATCTCTTACCAGGTTATTCCGGCGCGGGCATAGAGATACCGGCCGTTGAATCCGAATGGCGAGTAGAACGGAAAGGCCAAGACCCCTGACGAGTCAAGCGCGGCCGGAACCGCCTTGGGGTAGACGTCGAACAGATTGTCCGCGCCAACCGCAAGAGTGAGATTGTTCCATGCCTGGTAGCGCAATTCCAGATCGGAGATCACATGGCTGCCAACCGACAGATCAGACGCCGCCGTCGTGCCGGGCTGAATCACATTTCCATAATAGGTAACCCGGGCTGTGGCTCCGAATTCGCCGCGCGACCACACAACCGAGCCTGTCGCCTTCTGACGGGGCGTACCTTCTTCCATCGTCAGAATACGGCTGCGGGCATAAAGCGTCGGCGCCGGATTCAGCGTCGAGGTGGTCGTCGGCACCCTGGTCACATCCACATTGTTGATATTGCCGGCGAGCGTGAAGTCAAAGAGGCCGGCCGTTTCGGTATCGAGTTTGTAATTCGCGACCAGATCGATGCCCTTGGTCGTGGTGGCAAGGCCGTTGATGAAGAAGCGTGCGGCCGCAACGTTGTAAGGCGCGAGGAGCGCGGCAACGTCCGGACTGAACGTGGCAGGAATGTTCTCAGACAAACCGAGCTGGTTGTAAACGTGGATGATATAGCCATCCAGAGTGACGTTGAAGGCACCCTTTTGGAATACGAAGCCGGCCGAAAAGTTCGTCGACTTCTCGGGTTGAAGCGCCCTGCCGCCAAGCGCCTCGGCTACTGGCGATGTCGCCGGGAAGGTACCCGTGAGAACGACATTGTTGTTCTGGATCACAGAGGCAATCGACGTAAAATACTCCTGCTGCAGCGAGGGCGCGCGGAAGCCGGTCGAAGCGGCGCCACGGATCGCAAAGTTGGGCGTGAAATCGTAACGCGCCGACACCTTTCCGGTCGCTGTCGTCCCGAAATCCGAGTAGTCCTCGCCGCGGCCAGCGATGCCGACCTGGAGCTTGTCGGTCACCTGCGCTTCAAGATCGAAGTAGATCGATTCGTTGGCGCGGTCCTTCGAGACATTGTTGGCCGGCGAGAAGCCCGGGAAACCCTGCGCGCCGCTGCCGGTGTAGCTGCTCAGATCGCCCGCCTCGATCCCATAGCCCTCCCGCCGGCCTTCAAAGCCGAAGGCGACCGTGAGTGCCTGAAACACGTCGAATTTCTTCGACACGTCGATATTGCCGACGAGCTGATCGTAGCTCATCGTGCCATCGTAAAAGCTGAGCGGCGTGCTCGTCCCAAGGCTGTAGTTGGCCGAATGCAGCGTATCGAACTTGATCTCGTTGCGGCCATAGCTGAGGTCGAAGTTGACGTCCCAATCGTCAATCTCACCGCGCGCCCCGCCGGTGAACGTCATGTCTTGCGATCGGGTCTGGATGAGTGGCAGGAAGCCGTCGGGGTAGATCGAAGCGAGGCCATGCGAGGCGACGCTGGAGGGGATGCGCGGGAAGGCTGCCGACTTGCTGTCGCGATCTTGATAGCCGGCCCAGCCGTAAATCTCCCAGTTCTCACCGATCGGCTTGCCGGCGTTCGCGTAAAAAGAATAGCTGCCGACCTGGGGATCGCCGTAGCGGCTGTCGACCGCCGGAGTGGTGAGGCGCGGGTCAAGATCGCCGCGGCTGGTCGGGTTACGGTGTGTGTACTCGCCGGAGATCGTCAGGAAGCCATCGCTGCCCAGGCCGAGGCCCTGCCATCCCGCGGCCGTTACCACGCCTTCGCCTGTGACGTGACGACTATCGCGCGCGGTTTTCACGTCGGTGTCGTAGAAACCATAGGTCACGTTCGCGCCACCGCCGGAGTTGGCCTGGCGCAGGCGCAAGTTCACGACGCCGGCGATGGCATCGGAGCCGTATAGCGCCGAGGCGCCGTCACGCAGCACCTCGATCGATTCCAGTGCCACCGAGGGTATGGTGTTGAGGTCAACTGCCGCCGCACCACGGCCGACCGACCCGTTGATGTTGAGCAGCGCGGAGCTATGGCCCCGCACGCTATTGATGAGCACCAAGGTCTGGTCGGGTGACATGCCGCGCAGCGTAGCCGGACGGATGGCGTCGGTGGCGTCGGTCACAGCCGGGCGCGGAAAGTCGATGGAAGGTTCAACGTTTGCTAGCGCGGTGGCGATTTCCGTTGTGCCCTGCTGTTTGAGCATCTGATCCGTGATGACGTCGACCGGTGAGACCGTGTCGAGGCGCGAGCGTGATTCGCCCCGCATACCGGTCACAACAACCTCTTCCACTTGGCCGCCCGCTGGTTTTTGCTGAGCCGTATTGGTTCCGGTGCCCGTAACCGTGCCCTGCGCCTGCACTGGCTGAGCAGCTAGACATAGCAGGGACGATGCAACCACCGCCGTCGAGGTAAGCAAGGCTGTCTTGCGAAACGCATTTGACACTTTGAGCATGTAGAATCCCCTCTCATGCATAAGACAATCGCGGTTGCGCACAATTCGCGCAACTATTGGTCCAGCTCTCAATCCTGCTCGCCTTGCCCACCGTAGCAACGAAGACGGCGATGACACAGGCGCCATCAAAATTAAAGACGCAGGTCAAAGATCAATCCGTAACAAATTTGCTCAGAAAAAGTCATTGCGCACTATCTCCGGCCCACAGCGGTGGTGGCATCCACAATTTCGGCAACACCGGGTGTCACTGGAAACATCAACACGCGAGCGCTTCAACCAGTGGATGCATGCCGCAACCTTGCACCCAAACCCGGTGGAACCCGCCTGCTTGGCGCCAACACCATGCCCAATGGTTGGGCACGAAGCCGAGCGCGGCCGGTAAGCGTCGCGGGCCGCCGACCTCCGAGTGTTTCACTGACGAGGGTACGGTTCCGCTCCAATTCCGAGAAGACAACCGATAGCACCGGCGGAGATCGCCACTGGCCTGACATTATCGGCGCAGTGCCGCAGCCTACCCGCATCCTGCGATCCCCAAAAACGTCGCCGTCCAGTGCGGAAAAGGCTCCGCCTTGCGTCTCAGAACATTGTGGGTTCGTTCACAGAAACACTCTCGCCCTATCTTCAGTCGGGTTTTTGACGGGCATTCGCCAACGTTCAGCACGTATCGAGCACTCTCTCATATAGATGGAAAGGTTGCCTTGAGCAGTTTCATGAATCAGCGAAGAGAACTCGCTAAGCAGCACGATACGAACCTTCTGCCGGCCCCGCAATCGCCGGCCGCCGTTGGCAACCTCACGCCCATTCGGCCGCGTTAGGCAATGCAAATGATATCGCTAATCCCGTCCGATCCAACCCGTCTCCTTGACCGATTTCGCAGTTCTCTCGCCGTAGGCAACATCGTCGACAGCATCCGCAAAGGAATCATTGGACAAGACATAATCCTTGATGGCCCGTTCGGACCCAAACCTCTTCTCTATGCGGATTACGTCGCTTCTGGTCGCCCGCTCAGGCAGGTCGAAGATTTCGTTGCTACACATGTACTACCCTATTACGCCAATCCCCACACCGAAGCCTCGTTCTGCGGCACATATTCCACACGCTTGCGCAACAGCGCCAGAGCGACGATCGCAAGGCTTTGCGGCGCGGATAGTCGCCACGCTGTGATATTTTGCGGCGCCGGCGCGACAGCTGGGCTCAATCGACTCGCGGCATTGTTCGCGATACCGGAAAGAGATCGGCGCCCTGCCGGACGCCTCCAACTTCTTTCCACACTCTTCCCGAAGGGCAGCAATGCGCGCGCGCGGGTCATCATTGGGCCGTACGAACACCATTCCAACATCCTTCCGTGGCGCGAAAGCGGTGCAGAAGTGGTGGAGATCGGCGAATCACCGGCAGGTGGACCGGATATAGCAGAATTGTCTCGTGTCCTTACCGAAAGCAAGCAAGCCTGTCGCGTGATTTGTGCCTTTTCAGCGGCGTCGAATATCACGGGAATCGTGACCGATGTCGCCACCATCACCCGCGTCGTCAAGGCTGCGGGCGCGTTGATGGTCTGGGATTATGCCGGTGGGGGGCCTTACCTTCCGGTCAGCATGACCCCGGCGCCAGGTGCGGAGATCGATGCCGTAGCCATCTCGCCACATAAGTTTGTCGGCGGCCCTGCTTCTTCGGGCGTGCTGATCGTGCGGCGTGATGCAGTTGTGACAAACCGGCCGATGATATCAGGTGGCGGCACAGTCAAGTTCGTTTCGTCACGCTCACACGATTATGTCGACAAGCTCGAAGACCGAGAGGAAGCCGGAACCCCAAATTACGTCGGCGATGTTAGGGCCGCACTCGCATTTCTTGTGAAAGATGCAGTGGGACCGGACTACACGGTCCGCCGCAATGCCGAGCTGGCGCGGGGCGCGATCACGTCCTGGCAGGATGTCGAAGGTCTCGAGATTCTGGGCTCGCTCACGGCGCCGCGACTGCCGATCTTTTCGTTTCTCATCAAGGATCCACGGGGTGATTATATTCATCCCCAACTGGTCACACGCATCCTAAGCGACAGATTTGGCATTCAAGCGCGTGGCGGTTGTGCTTGTGCCGGCCCCTATGCCCATCGGCTGCTGTCGATCGGGCCCGCACAATCTGAACAGCTGCGCTGCGAAATCCTGGCTGGCAATGAGGCCAACAAGCCGGGCTTCGTACGCCTGAACTTCAGCATCTTCATGCCCGAAAACAAAGTGCGCTTCATTATCGACAGTATTGCCGCGCTTCCTGCCGTGATTGAAAACCTGACTGGGCACTACGCCTTCAACGCTGACCTGGGCCTATTTGAGCCGCAATAGACAACGGATGTGCCAGCGATCACGCCGCTAAAAATCGGCATCGCATTGCAATTTGCCATTTTATGCAAAAGGGTATCAGTCTCTTTGACCGCCGCCCCTCTCTCTTATGCGGTTGCGGTTTTGCATGGTGCGCCGAGTTTGGAAGTGAGGGCAGGTGCGCGCTTTCCGGAATGCTATCGTGACTACCGCATATGAGGCGGTTCCTGTATAAGCGGCCTTCGGAAGAAGAGGCTGGTCCTGAC
>JAKALI010000334.1 GCA_021813195.1 Pseudomonadota bacterium | reverse complement strand
GTGCGAAGGCGCTGATGTCGCCGCAGAGTAATTCGCCGATGTAGGACCGCGGAACGATGACGCGCTCATCCACATAGAAGCGATGTCCACGAATGTAGGCCTCATGAACGAGATAGGGTGCGGGTTTGCGCGTCGTGATGCGGGCTTCAATTAGCTCTCTGACGCGGTGAGCCTCCTCACTCGTCAAGCGACAGTCGAGCCAGGGCTCGAGTTGATCGTAGGGCAGATGGAGCGCGCTCAGGATGAGGAAGGCGGCTTCATCGACGGCTTGTGTGGTGCCGTGCCCGTAGACGAGATGTGCCGCACGAAAGCGGCTGACCGCGTAGCGCAGCCAATCGCGGATCGTCAGAAGCTCGCCACTTGCCGAATGCGCCATGTCATGGTGCCTCGTGCCACCTCACCATCGCCTCATACTTGGAATTCGTCGATGCGGGCAAACGAATCCCGCAAGGCGGTGGCCCATGACTGAGACAGATTGCGGAAATAGGGATCGTCTTGATTGATCCGCCTCGTGCGGCGCACGTCCAGACTGTCACGCTCGTAAATCAGAATGTCGATCGGCATGCCCACGGAAAGATTGGAGCGGATCGTGCTATCGAATGACAACAGAAGCAATTTTGCTGCTTCACCCAATCGCATTTGCGGCTGTGCGACGCGGTCCAGTATGGGCTTTCCATATTTGTGCTCGCCAATCTGCAGGAATGGCGCATCGTCGAGCGCCTCGATGAAATTGCCTTCGGCGTAGATCTGGAAGAGACGGGGTGCTTCCCCCCCGATCTGGCCGCCGAGAATGAACGATGCGGCAAAGCCATTGCGGGAACTCTCGAGTGCGGGCCCGTCGATGTCGCGAACTTCTCGCACGGCTTGGCCAACGACGCGCGCAGCGCGGTACATGGATGTTGCGGTAAAGAGGGTGTCGCTGGTGTCGTCCTCTTTTGTCAGTTGCTCGTTCAGCACACTGACGACAGACTGTGTTACCGCCAGGTTGCCGGACGTCAGCAGCACCAGCACACGCTCGCCGGTTCGGCGCCAGTAATGCAGTTTGCGATATTGGGAGATATTGTCGACGCCCGCATTCGTGCGGGTATCGGCAGCAAAAACGATGCCGCGGTCAACCCGCAGCGCTACCCCATAGGTCATGCTCGTTCCAGCCCAGCTTCGTTGGCGCGTCTATTGTTGTTGCGCCTCTTGCTGCGCAACTTCAACCAGAACGTCAAGCGTCTCGTCAGAGCCGCCTTTGCGGGTGCCACGGATCGGGGCGGCGAAGTGGGCATCGAAACCAGCGGCCAGCCGAACGTAGCGCTCCGTCGGGCAAATGAGATTGGCCGGATCAAAGCCCACCCAGCCAAGGCCCTCAATCCAGGTCTCCGCCCAGGCATGATGCGCTTCCGATGGTTCCGGACCGCCCGCAAAAAAGTAGCCGTTCACGTAACGGGCCGGGAAACCCAAATGTCGCGCGGCTGCTATGAAAATGTGGGCGTAGTCCTGGCACACGCCGCGACCGTCCTGCAGCGCCTCGTCGGCGGTGGTGTGCGGCTTGGTTGCACCAATCTCGTAGGCGACGCTCTCACGAACCGTTCGCATTAGCTTATGCAGCTGGTCGAGAGCGCAGCCCGAGCGGCACGTCTCTGCCAGTTTTTGGATGGCGGGCGAGGGCGCCGTAATTGGGGTTCGACGCAGATAAACGCGAATGGGCGTCGGCTCCGCGAGGCCTGACACAATTCCGATCCGGTCTTGAGTCTCAACGATCCCGCGCGCTTCGATGGTGATTTCGTCGTGCTCTTTTGCGAGGGTGATGAGGTGGACGTGATTGCCGCATGAGTCGGTGAAGCTCGCGGCGCTCTCAATTCCCGGCGCGCAGATATTCCATTGAAGCACAGTCTGACCGTCGAATTGCGGAGGCGTGAGTTTCAATGTCTCGATCGCATAGCGCGCGACCTCTGCGTAGCGGTAGCGGGTGACATGGCGGATCTCGAGCAGCATCGTCGGTCCCGTCAATCGTTGAAGTGGTAGGCTTTGGCGATTTCGCGTCCGGCATCGTTGTTACGGGCGATGAAGTCGCCCAGGAACTCGTGCAGGCCAGACTGGAAAATTTCATCAATGTCGCTGTTTTGAAGACGCGCGCGCGTGGTAGGAATGCTTTCGATCATGGGACTATCAGCGCCGTAGGCAGTTTGCAGGCCCGCCACGGCCTGATCGAGTTCGATATAGCAGGCAGCAAGCGAGCGCGGCATGGCCGGGTTCAGGATCAGGTAGTCGGCGATTTTCCAGGGCCGGTAACTGTCCTTGTAGACCCAGCGATAACTGCGATGGGCAGAGACCGAGCGTAAGATTGAGGCCCATTGGAGCGTGTCGACACTGGAGCCAATGAGTTCGGTACGCGGCAGGAGTACGTAATACTTGACATCGAGAATGCGAGCAGTGTTGTCGGCGCGCTCCAGAAACGTGCCGATCTGGCTGAAAAAGAATGTGTCATTGCGCAAGATCGTATTCAGCAGTGCTCCACGGTACGTAGCGGATTGCTCTTTGATCCAATCCAAAAGTGCTGGCAGGCGGTCAGAGGTGACGTGTTTCTGATCGAGTTTTTGGAATTCGAGCCACGCGCTGTTGAGGCTTTCCCACATCTCTCGTGTTAGCGCAGTGCGCTGGGCGCGCGCATTGCGGCGGGCCGTAGCAAGGCAGGAGCGCACGCTCGAAGGGTTGTCGGCATCAAAGAGAAGAAAATTGATGACATCGCGTGTCGTGAGCTTGTCGTAGCGCGCGGCATAGCCAGCCTCGCAGCCGGCGCTTTGGAGTGTCGAGCGCCACTCGTCGTGATCTGCTGCGACCTGTCTGGGAACGAGCGCAATGCGATAGCCGACTTCGATCAGTCGAGCCATGTTCTCGGCACGCTCCATGTAGCGGGCAAGCCAGAATAGATCGTGGGCAGTGCGGCCAAGCATGCGCGGGATTGTCTCCTCGTCTTCGGAGCCTTCAATCTTCGATGACCCAGGTATCCTTCGTGCCGCCGCCCTGGCTCGAATTCACGACGAGAGAGCCATTTTTGAGGGCGACGCGGGTGAGTCCGCCCGGTACGAGACGGATCTGGTCGGAGATAAGAACGAAGGGGCGCAGATCGACGTGGCGCGGCGCCAAACCTTGTTCCACGAGCGTCGGGCAGGTCGATAAGGCAAGTGTCGGCTGGGCGATGTAGTTCGCGGGATTGGCCTTGAGTTTGGCGCGGAACGCTTCGATCTCGGCTTTGGAGGCTGCAGGCCCGATCAGCATGCCATAGCCGCCCGATCCGTGGACTTCCTTGACGACGAGCTTGTCCAGGTTATCGAGAACATAGGCCAGCTCGCTGGCGTTGCGGCAGTTATGCGTGGGTACGTTCTGCAGAATGGGCGAGGAGCCGGTGTAGAAGCGCACGATTTCGGGAATGTAACTGTAGACCGCTTTGTCGTCCGCGATGCCGGTGCCCGGCGCATTGACAATTGTTACGTTGCCGGCGCGGTAAACCTCGAAGAGGCCCGCAACCCCCAGCATCGAGGCGGGATTGAAGACCAGAGGATCGAGAAAGTCGTCATCGATTCGGCGGTAGAGCACATCGATGCGGCGCGGGCCGAGTGTGGTCTTCATGTAGAGGGCACCGTCGAGGACGACGAGATCCTGACCCTCCACAAGTTCCACGCCCATCTGGTCAGCGAGGAAAGTGTGTTCGTAATAGGCGCTGTTGAAGGGACCCGGCGTGAGAAGAGCGATCGTCGGTTCACGGGCGCAGGAAGCCGGTGCGACAGCTTCGAGCGTCTTCAAGAGGTGATCCGGGTAGGTCTCGATCGGCGCTACACGGTTGCGCGCGAAGAGATCAGGAAACATGTGCATCATGGTTTCCCGGTTTTCCATCATGTAGGACACGCCCGATGGCGTGCGCGTGTTGTCCTCCAAGACGTAAAACTCGTTGGCCCCAGTTCGAACGATGTCGATACCGATGATGTGGGCGTAGATACCGAGCGGCGGATCGACGCTGATCATCTCCGGCGTGAAGGCCGAATTGTTGATGATCAAGTCTTCTGGGATCCGTTTGGCTTTGAGGATTTCCTGGCGGTGATAGATGTCATGGATGAAGGCATTGAGAGCCTTCACGCGCTGCTCGATGCCCGCCGCCAGGCGACGCCATTCCGCAGCCGACAGGATACGCGGCACGATATCGAAGGGAATGAGACGTTCGGTGGCCTCTTCGCTTCCAGCTACGGCGAATGTAATGCCGGTGCGCCGAAAAAGGGCCTCAGCCTCATCACGCTTGGCCGCCAGGTCATCAATGCGTTGTGTTCCCAGCCACTCGGCGATCGCCGCGTAAGGCTCGCGGACGAGGCCGCCGTAGCCGTTCATCTCGTCAAAGGCCTGCACGTCGGGCTCCGTCGGCACCGGGATTGCGTTTGCCTCATCGGAAGGCAAAAGCCGGGCCAATCAAATAAAAATAGGCCAAGCAATGACTTGGATGAAACGCGCGGTGTGATTGCTACGACCGAGTGCGCCGTCTGCTGAAAAATTGGGCATGACGCGAAGTGACGTGTCGTGGACAGGTCGCCAGGGCGTCCACATGACATCGCGGCATGGTAGGCTCAGCCATGGATTGAATTCGGCCGGTCAGCGTTTGAGATGATCGCGGTCGCGTACCTGAGGCCAAAAGTTTGAGTGCGCAAGTTTCTGAGGGCAGCGCTAGTCCTAAAGCCGCGGAACGTGTCGATACCGTACGCGATGAGCACGTCGGCGTGGTGGTCGTGCATGGCGTCGGCCCGAGCGAAGCGGGCTGGATCAATGGGCACCTGATTAAGCGTCTCCAGAATCATGCCGAGGCGCCTAACTTCGAGGATCACAGCGAAGTCTACGATCTTCCCGATCGCGGGCGCGCGCGTCCCGACCGCACGTTTCCCGCCTATGTTCGCCGCGGTCATTCGGCGGGCGGACGTCGGATCGCAGTCATGGAACTTTTCTGGGCGGACCTGTCGCGGATTGGGACGAGCCCCATCGCGAATTCGTTGGCGCTCCTGAAGCTGTTCTACGAGGCGCCCCAAGTTCTGGGGGAGTGCTTTTTGGAGCAAACCCGCAACGGGTTCACGGTCACGATCGGCGCACTGGTACGCCTGGCGAACTGGATTTTGCGCTGGCCGATCACGGGGCTCAACATCGTGGCCTTCGCGTGTGCGCTCACGCTTCTGGCACGCCAGCGGCTCATCGATCTCGACAAGGCGCAGACCCTCCTCACTGTGCCATTGCCCTATGTTTTGAGCGCGCTATTGGTCGTGCTGGCTCTCGCGGCGCTGTTATTTTCGCGCTGGCGGGTGCATCGCGACATTGCTCTTGCCGATATCGGCATGTCGACGTTCGTATTCGCCCTCGGCTCGGCTGCCGCAATCCTGGTTGCGAATA
>JAKALI010000333.1 GCA_021813195.1 Pseudomonadota bacterium | reverse complement strand
CTGTTGGCATTGCAGCCGTCATTCTTATGGCGGCCGTCCTGGCGGGGGAACCGCTGCTCTCACAGTTGGGCGTGACGATTGCCGCGCTCCAGACTGCAGGCGGGATCATCCTGCTGATCATCGCGCTCGACATGATTTTTGCCCGTCCAACGAGCGCATTCAAACTCACACCTCAGGAAGGTGAGGAAGCCCACGGACGCGACGATCTTGCGGTCTTTCCATTGGCCACACCCTTGTTGGCGGGACCTGGCGCCATGAGCGCCGGCATTTTGATGGCAGCCAACGCTCAGCACGATCCCATGAAACTCGCCGGTGTGATCCTTGGTCTTGGCCTCGTCATGTGTGCGACCCTGGCCCTGCTGATCGCCTCACACGAAGTCTCGCGCATGTTGGGGATCACGGCCCAACGGGTCTTGATCCGCGTGTTTGGTATCCTGCTCGCTGCGATTGCCGTTCAGGCGATGTTCAACGGTCTCTCCGGGAGCGGACTGCTTGCGTTGCGCTGACAGCGGGTACGATTGGGTGTTGTGCGTGATGCGTGCACAGGCTGAACTTCATGCGTCCAGCACGCCCACAACCGCAACGTTGAGTCCCGCATGAAATTTGTCGGACTTGGCCCCGTGGAGGCCGCTTCTGCGGGCAGCCTCCCACGGGGTTAACGGCCATCGTGGTCAGGCCGATCATCAGGCCGATCACATGGCGTGCGCCGGCTGGCGAACGCTTTCCTCAAGCGCCTTTGATCGCGATTTTTCGGACCTGCTTGGCCGCCTCTGCCGATCGCGGCACGATAACTTTGAGCACGCCCTTATCGAATGTCGCTTCCACTTTCGACTCGTCGGGTTCGAAGGGGAGAGCGATGCGGCGCAGGAACGTGCCATAGGACCGCTCGACGACATGATACTGCTTCTTCTCGTCTTTCTCCTCTTTCTCGGCAGAGTGCTCAGCTTGAATCGTGAGGACCCCGTTGTCGAGATTGAGATCGATGTCTTTCTGGTCGATGCCGGGAAGCTCGGCTGTAACTTCCAGCCCGGATTCGGTTTCCGCCACGTTGATCTTTGGCGAGAGGACGCCGCCCGACACGGCAAATGGCGCGGGCAACGCCCAGTCTCGGGCGAAGGCATCGAACAAGCGGTCCATTTCACGGCGCATGGCCAAGAATGGGTCGCCATTCGATGTTGTCGGCGTCACGGCACGAGAGCTGGACTGGGCGAAGGGATTGAGAGACTTGAGATCCATGGCATAGGCTCCTCGAAACAAGAGTGTCATGAGCAACCACGTCCGCTTAGGGCGGGCCTGCGATCGCTATCGATTGAAAGCTCGCACAGGCTCGGTCTTTGCGCTCTGATGCGCGTCAAAGAAAATCTGCCCATTTGGACCTAAAATAAATTGAGATTTAATCCTACGCCTGCAAGACCGCCTAGATCGCTCCCTCGTGAGCCCAAGCTCAGGGCGCCGGACACCGACTTCGAGGCACCTGGCTCAGGGTGCCGGGCTCAACGCGACTGGGTTCCGCAATTTAGGATCTCTCATCCCACCTGTGCGTGCCCCATGCGGCTTCACTTCCAAGAGTAGGTGGCCCGTCCGCTGCCGTGGAGATGTTCGATAATCTCCACATGATCGCCACGCTGGGGGTGGGTGGTTTTCAACGCCAGGACGTGCACGGTGTGTCCGCTTTCGTCAAGCTTCACACTGACGTCCAACCCTTCTTGGATGGCTTGCGAACTGCGCCCAACGAAGGGTTCGACGTCCGTCACGGTGCCAGCGACGTGGCGGTTCACGACCTTGGCATCGAGGCCCTCGAACCATAAAGCGCCAGCAAACACCGCCAGCGCGCACACTGCAAAGCCCGCGCGGCGCAAATTGCGTTTACGCAATTCCCAATCGAGTTTGCGGCGGACCTCGTGGCGCATGTTCAACCTTTCACGTTAGGCAGCTTTGGCTTCGCCGGCGACTAGGCGCACGATGTCAGCCATGATGTCGTTAAGTTGGAAGTCTTTTGGGGTATAGACTGCCGCAACGCCAAACGCTTTCAGCGTCGCCTCGTCCTCGGGCGGGATGATGCCGCCAACCACGACTGGAACATCGCTCAGGCCCTCCTTGCGCATGCGCTCCATGACATCTTTCACCAGCGGCACATGGCTGCCCGACAGGATTGACAGGCCGACAACGTGCACGGCTTCATCGAGCGCAGCACGCACGATCTGTGCGGGCGTTAGTCGAATGCCTTCGTAGACGACTTCCATGCCGACATCGCGGGCGCGCACGGCGATCTGCTCGGCGCCATTGGAATGGCCATCCAGTCCGGGCTTGCCCACGAGAAACTTCACGCGTCGGCCAAGCTTGACCGAGAGCGCCTCGACGGCGGCCCGAACGTCGTCAAGTCCAGCCCCGTCGCGCTGGGCCGCGGCCTGGGCGACCCCCGTGGGCGCGCGATACTCGCCGAAAATCCGACGCAGCGTTCCGCCCCACTCGCCCGTCGTCACGCCTGCGCGCGCGCACGCGATCGACGGCTCCATGATGTTGCGGCCCTCCTTGGCTGCCCGTTCCAGTTCGCTGAGTGCCGCTGCCACGGCCTTGCTATCGCGCTGTGCCCGCCAAGCCTTGAGCCTCTCGATCTGCTCGGCCTCCACCGCGGGATCAACGACCATGATCGCTCCCTCGCCCGTCGTCAGTGGCGAAGGTTCCGTCTCCGTCCATTTGTTGACGCCAACAACGATCTGCTGACCCGTTTCAATAGCGCGCAGCCGGTTGGTATTACTTTCCACCAAACGCCGCTTCATGTAGTCGATCGCCGATACGGCGCCGCCCAACGCTTCGATCGTTTTGAGCTCCTCGCGGGCCTCCTCTTTTAATTGATCGACACGGCGTTTGATCTCGATCGAGCCATCGAAAATGTCACCATACTCGAGAAGATCCGTCTCATAGGCGAGGATCTGTTGCATGCGGAGGGACCATTGTTGATCCCATGGACGCGGCAGGCCCAAGGCTTCATTCCAGGCCGGAAGCTGCACGGCGCGCGCACGCGCGTTCTTCGATAGCGTAACCGCCAGCATTTCAAGCAGAATGCGATAGACATTGTTTTCTGGTTGCTGCTCGGTGAGACCAAGTGAGTTGACCTGCACGCCGTAGCGGAAAAGGCGGTGCTTGGGATCCGTGACTCCATAGCGCTCGCGGCAAATCTCGTCCCACAGTTCGGTGAAGGCGCGCATCTTGCACATCTCGGTGATGAAGCGCATGCCCGCATTGACGAAAAAGGAAACGCGGCCAACGACATTGCCGAACTCACTTACCGGCACCTCGCCCGAGGCTTTGACCGTGTCCAACACAGCGAGCGCGGTCGCCAGGGCGAAGGCCAGTTCCTGCACCGGCGTCGCACCTGCCTCCTGCAAATGGTAGGAACACACATTCGTCGGGTTCCACTTCGGCACTTCCCGGGTGGAAAAGACGATCGTGTCCTTGATGAGCCGCAGCGACGGCTCGGGCGGGAACACGTATGTTCCCCGCGAGAGGTACTCTTTGATGATGTCGTTCTGAATGGTGCCGGTCAGTTTGCCGCGGGGCGCCCCCGTCTCGTCGGCAAATGCGACATACAGCGACAACAACCACGCTGCTGTGGCGTTGATCGTCATCGATGTGTTCATTTGGTCGAGAGGTATCCCGTCGAGCAGTGTGCGCATATCGCCCAGGTGCGATACAGGAACACCAACCTTGCCGACCTCGCCACGGGCCAGTTCATGGTCACTGTCGTAGCCGGTCTGCGTGGGCAGATCGAAGGCAATCGAAAGGCCGGTCTGGCCCTTTGCCAAGTTGGTCTTGTACAGCGCGTTCGATTTGGCAGCCGTGGAATGCCCGGCGTAGGTACGAAACAGCCAGGGCTTGTCGCGTTGCGGGGAGATCTGCTGGGCTTGGGATGGCGTCTTGGCCGCCGTATCGGACATGCTCGATCCTCGAAACGAGTGAAATTCCACGTCTGTTCTTAGCCAAAAGACGTCCGCCTGCAACGCCAAAAGGATCGCATGTCGGTACGGTGCACCAGTCCTGGCGACCGCCGCAGCCGCCCTCAAGCCGCGCGCTATGGACCGAATTACGATTGCCGAGGCTAGACCCGGCGTTCCTGGCCGATCTCGTTGCTGTTACGTACGGGGCCTGCGCGGTCGATGATTATGTAAGCCAAGCGCTGCAGCCCGACCCCAACCAAGAAGCCGAAAATGACGCCCGCACCGGCGACGATGATAATGTTGGAATTCCGATCGCTGACGACAGTGATGAGAAATTCACGACAGGCAAAGAGGGTCAGGAATGCGCCAAGCGCCAGGAACGGCAGGAAATATGCCGCCACCATGTTGGAGCGGAGCGTGAGCGCAATCAGAATCACGGCCCACCCGACGAGCGCGGCGACGACGCTCAAAGTGTAAGCGTCGACGTTGAAAATCTGGTGGATCACATCCGCCATTGTCGCCTGCACTCTCGGGATCGTCGCTCTTGCGCGGCCGGCCACCGCATTCGCCGGTCAATCCTATACTAGCCGAACCTTGTTAACTTTTGATTGCCGGTCCGATTGGTCTCATCGAACCCCTCTTTCTTGCGGCGCGAAAAAATGCTTGAAACGTGACCTTCACGGTCGGGAAAGAGGCATGCGCAGGCAAGCATCGGGCCGGGGCCGGGGTTGAGACGACATCAGGGAGAGATGGGCGTATGTCGAGCCAAAATGCTGCCAAGAGGGAGGAGGGCGCCGCACCGGTGGGTGCACCGGCCATCGTGGCGGGGACGAAAGACCTCTACGAGATCGGTGAGATCCCACCGCTGGGACACGTACCTAAGAAGATGTACGCATGGGCCATCCGTGCCGAGCGGCACGGCGAACCTGATAAGGCCATGCAGGTCGAGGTTGTCCCCACCTGGGAACTCGATAGCCACGATGTGCTCGTGCTCGTTATGGCCGCGGGCGTCAACTACAACGGCGTGTGGGCCTCTCTGGGTGTTCCGATTTCTCCCATCAACGACGTTCACAAGCACCCCTATCATATTTGTGGCTCGGATGCGTCCGGCATCGTTTGGGCCGTCGGCTCCAAGGTGAAGCGCTGGAAGGTGGGCGATGAAGTCGTCATCCACTGCAACCAGGACGATGGCGACGACGAGGAGTGCAACGGCGGCGATCCGATGTTCTCACCCTCGCAGCGCATCTGGGGCTATGAGACCCCGGACGGGTCCTTCGCCCAGTTCTGCCGCGTGCAGGATCGCCAGCTGCTGCAGCGTCCCCGGCATCTCACGTGGGAAGAAAGCGCCTGCTATACGCTCACGCTGGCCACCGCTTACCGCATGCTGTTCGGCCATCGCCCGCATGTCCTAAGGCCTGGCCACAACGTGCTCGTTTGGGGCGCCGCCGGTGGTCTTGGCGCGTTCGCCGTC
>JAKALI010000332.1 GCA_021813195.1 Pseudomonadota bacterium | reverse complement strand
GGGTAAATGCGATTGCCCTGAGCCATTAATCAACGAGCCTCCGGGCCTTTTGCCAGAAAGCGTCCTGAGCATCCAGGAGTAATTCGGTGGTTGATCGCCGGTTATGCTTAAAAACGCCCTGCATGAGGTATTCGGATTCCAGGGCTATCCTGTACAGATCGGGGAGATCCATGATCACCGTATCGCATGCCCTAGCGGACCGGCAGTCGGCCTCATCGGCCATATCGTCGAAATCAGAGGAAACTCCGCCGGAGCCAAGCCCAGCAGAGTGAGTCGGGTATCCTCGCCCTACACTTCCAGGGGCCATTCGGCGCCAAGCGCCCCAGATTGTCAGGTGGTAATGCGCTTGTCCAAGCCATTCAGGTGCCCCCATCAGTCGCCCTTTCTCGGGTAAAGTTGCAGCCCTAGCCACATAGCCGAATTCCGTAGTTCGGTTGGGAGTGACGGTGAATCAAGTTCGACCCATAGGTGTTTATGCCGGTGGAACAGGTCTGCCTTGATTGATTCCACGTCATGCTCGCTTTCAATTGAGCGCCCGAGGATGCACCGCGGCTCCATTGGCTTGTCGCCGCCTTTCACGCGACCTCCGCAGGATCGAGATACCAGATAGGCATGCCCCGCTCGCCGGCGAAGGCAATCTCCTGCTTGACGCCGGCAGACTCCAGAAATCCCGGAAGTAGCAGGACGCACAATTCGTCCGATCGCTCCAGCCAGGGCAAATCCTGCGTCATCCAGAATTTCCCGGATTGCGGCTCGCTGAATCCGTGGATCTCGACGGAGTGACTGTGCGCGATCGGTGAAAAGACGAATAGACCTTGGCGCATGAGGTAAGCTGTCGCTCGGCAGGCGAGCATCCAGCGTTGATGGCGGACGTCGGCGCGTTCGTGCGAATAGGGTGAGGCCAAATACACGAGGCGGCTCACTTGACCACCTTGTAGGCGATGATGTCGCACAGGGATTCATGCCCGACGCCATGATTCCAGCGATAGGCGAACGCCTCACAAGGCTCGTTCTCGTCGCCGTCTCGCAGCCGGACAATCACCTTCGTATCGCCGCTGACTGGACACTCCCCACCGGTCCACTCCGTCCACTTATCATCATCCTTAACCCGCCAGTCACTATCCGGCAGCGGCCCGAAGGTCAGCGCCATTTCGGTGTCGTCCAGGCCGGCGCGGGCTAGAGCGTCAGTCACATCGGCGGCCTCTATTTCCTTCTGTAGCAACGCTAATGCCCGCCACGCTGTCTTGGCTGAGTGTCGGATGCCGTCGCTATCGACCGTGCCGCGCTCCATGAAATGCCGGATAAGCGCGTCGGCCTCGTCGGTGCTTTTCGATCGATCCCAATGAAGAGGCTTTCCGGGATGGTGCTGTTCGTTCCCCTTTTGTGAGCATTCGGCCACCGCTGCGATGGCATCCGGGAAATATCCGAGCACGCCACTGGCGATCGGGATGGCTTTGCGCTGGGCTGCGTCTTTCGGTAGTGTCATTTCACCTCCTGAGTTATCGCTGCAATTTGCTTCTTCCATCCTTCTGCCCGTTCCCGCTGGGCATCCGTCAGCGCCTTGACGGCTTCGCGCTCCGCTTGTTTGCAGACCACCTTTGCCGCGCCTCGGGCGACGTGAGCCTTGTTCATCGCAGCAAAAGCGATCTTGGACAACCCTTCTTCGCGGAGGCGCTGCGCCAGGGTGATCTGCTTGCCGATGGCCTCGTTGTTTAGGCGATCGCGGGCTTCTTTGGAGAGGGTCATCAAATGTCCTTAGCGACCCAAAAGACGCATTAGCGCCCAATACTCTGGATTGGCAAAGGCGGAAACAATATCCGATGCATTACATGCAATAATCGTTATCGTGATGGTGCCGGCCAAAACGACGGATGCCCAGGCGAGAAGTGTTTCGTCGCCCTCCCATTCTGCCTCCGGAAAGCGTTCTGTTTCAGTCTTTGGTGGGACGTGGGTTTTAATCTTGACCACCCTGAACCACCACGCCGTCAATGCGGCTAGCAATCCACAGATGGCCAAATTAGTGAAACCAGAAATTGGCGCTTGACGGACAAGTACACTCCATAAATAAGCTGCAGTAGTCCCGAGTTTTGCTGCAAGAGTTTCAATCAATTGTTGATATTGCGTATTCATTTCGCCTCCGTGAGTTGTTTGAGTTTCAAGACGTACTCCGCTTTGATCGCCTTCAATTCATCGATCGTGTATTTCTTTGGCTCATGTGGCCCTTCGAGCCATCCCAGGCGCTCGACCCCTATCTTCTCGATCAGCCGAATACGGTACTCAACCACGTTTCCAGACTTGTGGTTGTTGCAGGGGGCACACTGTTTGTGCGCGTTGTCGGGGTGGAAAGCTAGAGCCGGAATAGCTCCTCGGCTGCGATAGTGGCCGGCGTGATACTGGCCTGGGTGATGGCGACCGCACGAAATACAAGGCTCACTGGAATCCCTGGCCCGAATCCAAGCATTGAATGCAGCCTGAGCTTCTCTCATCCAGTCCTGGCGAGACTTCAAGCGTTCGCGCTGTTCCTTGATGGCAGCTTTCTCGATCTTTCCGCGCACCTTTTCGGCGATCGCCTGGGCGCATTCGGGGGAGCATGCCTTGGCTCCAGGACGCTGCGGCTGAAACTCGACCTTGCAATACTTGCATCGGCGGGTCTTGACGCGCTTGTAGCCGAAGATGGACATGAAATGGTCGGCAGCCTGATTCACTTAGTCCCCTCCGGCCATCCCGCAATCAACCTCTTCGCCACTTCGGTTATTTCGACCAGCTCTTCAAGGTCGAATTTAACGTGTCCCGCGTCCAGGCCATAATCAAACTGGGGGAGCTCGATGAACGGACCGCCGGCATCGTCTTGCAGAGAAACATGCGTGGTGCCTTCGCCAAATACCGGGTTCGCGTCAGCGCGATGGACGGCGATAGATAGGGTGGTAGATTTGAGATTGGTCATGCGGCCTCCATCCTCGGCTTGAAATGCGCCGCGATATATTGTGAGAGTGGAAGCGGTATCTTGGCGATAGTGGCGCTGGCGGCTTTTCGAGCTTTGCTCTTGCTCGATGTCATCCTAGAAATCGACGGGTGCGATGAGTTGAACCAATCGCCACCACATTTCGTGCCTTCGTCTGCCAGCGAACGCTGCTTGCCGGCAATGCGCGTGAAGTCTTGGCTGTGCTTTGATCTGTCGGACCAATTAAGCCCTTGCGATTTGAACCCTGAGATCTCTACGCTCGCACTTTGAAATGATCCCCCGTTCTCATCGGACCTAAAGCCTAGAACCTTAGCCGCGCTCTTGGTCATCGGCATCAGCGCAGGCACGTCTCCCCATAGATGGAACGAGCCATAATTCCAGCGCGACCGCCCTACCCACTTCTGCGCCCCGCGAACATTCTCGACAACCATCGGAATGAAGTGTCCAGCAGCTTCAATTGCCTCGCGCTGAATTCTGAAGCAAGCATCAAATAGGGCTGTCAAGCGCTTCGGATCGTCTCGCCCTTCGAGTAGGTCACGCTCTTTCGCCTTCGCCTTGGACCAAGGCATCGCCATGTAGCTGAATTCCTGGCATGGCGGTGAAGCAACAATCAATGCAGCATCCTTGAACTGCGAACCGTGAATGGTGAGCACGTCCTGAAGCACAAGTTGCGCCGGGTATTTGGCATCCCCGTATTCGTGGCGCTCGATGTCAAACCCCACAACGTAGTAACCTTCGGAAAGCAAGCCATCGGTCCAACCTCCAAGGCCGCAGAACAGGTCAATAGCTAATGGCGCTCGGCTCATGCCGCCCTCCTATCATCCATCCGCGCTGGCGCCGCATCCGCCGGATAAACCACTACCCCGCGATCAGCCGCCGTCACATGCAGAAACTCCAGCCAGTCCGAAAACTCTTTCATAGCAGAAACCCCTTTTGTTGCATGAAATCGACAGGATGTTTGGCATACTTCTGGTTGTTACAGGTTCGGCAAAGCAATTGAATATTTTCGTCGGAGTTTTTCCCACCAAGCACAATCGGAATAATATGATCCAAATTCACTACCACTGTTTTCAGGTCGACTCGGCAACATGCACACCGTCCGCGCTGCGCCTTCATTAACTTATCTTTAATATCCAAGGAAACGATGCCACCATTTGCGCGCATTCTGGCCTGTCTGTTTTGCTGATACACCACCCGCTTTTCCGGATGCAACGCGAACCACTCCCTTGATTCACGTTTCGCTTTTTCTGGATCGGCAGCGCGCCGACGCGCGTTCTGTAATTTCACGACGTCGGGATTTTTCATCCGATAGGCCGCAGACTTTTCCGCCATCTTGCGCATGTAATCGGCATCATTGCTCCTTGATGCATGAAGCGCAGCATGGTAAGCGGCTATCTTTTCTTTGTTTTCTCGATACCGCTGTGCGGAGCGTGCATTTTTATGAGCACGTAACTCTGCATCGGTATATCGTTTCTTAGCTGGCATCATTAACCACAATCGAATTCATTGAACACCATGCGAGCGAATATTCAATCAGGCTTGCCGCGCGCTTTTTACTCATTAATGCCGTTGATTCTCGAATATTGACAAATTCGTTTTCCAATCCCGGAATGATCTCTGCTGGCTCCCCAGTTGCGACCGCGTGTCCACTCACAAGCAAAACCTTCCACTGCTTAGCTGTGCGCTCCTTTCCTGCGAACTTATATCCAGATGCCGCTATATCTCCGCAAATAGCGTGAAACTTCGCGTTCTGGTCTAAGTTCCGCGTCGGTTCACTGAACGAGGCGACCCAGCCATCAGGCGCGGTCATGCAGAATTCAGCGGCCAAGCGCCTGGCGGAGTCATGAACGAACTTGAAGATGCGCTTGCTCACGCCACCTCCATCGGGCACGGCTCGAACCAGTCGGCATCGTAGAATGTCCCCTCTACTCCTCCCTTCAATGGCGGAGAAACGCAGAATTGAACACCACTCTGCGAATGCCAGCGAGCGTCCCTTCGTTGAATGATCAATACCATTTTCATTCCTACGCCATTGAAGTCCGTCAAGGCATAGTCGCCGACTTGAAGATTGCGCCCTTCAATGCTCACGCCGCCTCCCTGTGCTGCCGAATCATCTCGGCCTCAAGTGCGGCTTCCGCAGCCGTGTTGTAAATTCCGACGCGCTCGTCTCGCAGCCAAAGCGTGAAGCGCAAGGTATCCATCACCTTGGCCTTTGAAATAGTGAATGGCCCTTTACGCATGGCGTAATCTCCGGCCTTTTCCCAGTCTTCTGTCTCGGCGTTCATTGGTCATACCCCGAACCTCTGATCGACCTTGAACGGCCGCCCACGGAGCTGGCTGATCGCACCGTTACGCATCGTGCAGCACTTGTGGCAGTCACGGCAGCGGTAACGCTGGGCGCCGTTGCGCGAGACATCATGGCGGTAGAGAGTGCCGCCGCAGGATGGG
>JAKALI010000331.1 GCA_021813195.1 Pseudomonadota bacterium | reverse complement strand
GCCTCCTGATAGGCCATGTTCACCAACCTCGAACCACGTTGCCCAGCCCACGTTTCGCTCGGTCTTGCACCGATTCTGGCCGGGGACGGAGCTAAGACACTGTGCCCATGAAGCGGTAACTAACAGTTTAAAACAAAGCCTGAAGACCGGTTCTGACACCAGGAATCCTGATCATGTGCCCCCGGCCAGATGCCGCCTCAACTCAAAGCCTCCACGAACAGGCCGAAATCGTGGCCCTGGAAATTCTGGCCTTTCTCGCTGAGGACGAGCGCCGCTTGTCCCGATTTCTCGCTCTGACCGGGCTTGATCCCCACGATTTGCCTGCTCTGGCCGACAAACCCGAGACGAAGCTAGCCGTGGTCGAGCATGTGCTGGGCGACGAATCGCTGCTGCTGATGTTCGCGTCGCGCTGCGGCCGGCCGCCGTCATCAGTCAGTGAGGCCGCGCTCATTCTCCGCGGATCGAACCGCCGCGCGGGAGGTTGAGCATGGGAACTGGCCCCATCGAGCAGTCCCAAGCCGCCCCTGATGAAACCAGCCGCCGACGTCACCGGATTGGCTATCCAAGATCCACGGTCATCCGCACACGGACCCGCGGCCTAGCGCGTGCGGCAGGGGCTTGCGGGAAGGGGCTTGAACTCAACGAGTTCGCCTTTCATGGCGTAGTCGCCGTTATCGATGGTTAATGAACTCGTCACGCCATTTTCGTGGAAGCGAAAGGACATTTCATAAAGCGGAACCTCGTCGGCCGTGGATTTGGCCGCCTCGAAATACGCGATCGACACTGGCCAAGATGCAATGGCAGCCAGATCGTCACCGTTCGCGAGCCGTGCGAGGTGACGCAGGGTGCCTGAGCGCGAGACGGGACCAATTGCAGCAGCCGTCAGATAGGATTTTTCGCCCCCCTCCGCGCCGTCGTAGATTTCAGCAACAAATAAGTTGTGTCCAGACTTGGCGTGTTCGATCACGGACATCGAATGCTCAATTGGAAAGTAAACCGGCCGAGTAAAGGACACCGTTTTTTTCGAAGGACGGTCGAGGTTGATCGAGATCGGGTCGCTTGAACGCTTGCCGCGGGTGGCCGTCCCTTGCGTCTGTTCGACCACCCGCTCGCCCGAGTAGGTGACAGAGTTGAACCTGAGCCGTCGCGCGGGGACATCCTCCCAACTCGACGTGCGCAGGTCGCTGACCTCCGACTGCCCCTGTGTATTGGCAATCTCGGTTACGAAGCGCATGTTCTGCGCGTAACCTTCGCAGGGACTGCCAACCAACTCATAGACGATGCGGCCAGTGACGGCGGTGACACTACTGCCGGCCGCCGTACGCGAGAGGCTGAGGTCGTAGACGGCGCGATGGGGTTGCAGCGTCACTACAGGCGCAGCGGCGCTTTGCACCGGGTCGGATAGGGACGCCAGACAAACGGCGGCCAAGACTGTCGAATTTCGGGCCCGTGGTGTCATGGCGCAATGGGCCATAGCAACTCCTTGCATGTCCGACCTGCGTGCCCGGCGTGCCGCCGCACAGATCGCAAAGCTGCGTTGATCATTCTCGCGTTGCAATTCCAAGTTTTAGAGCCGACAACGCTCCGCAAACACGTAAGCTTTTGCGGCTGGACCCGCAAGGAGAAGTCTCGATGCCTCATACGGCTGCCGACCGACTGAAGTCCCTGGGATTGGAATTGCCGCCAGCCCCCAATCCCGTCGCCAATTACGTGCCGGCCCTCAGGACTGGAAACCTGCTGTTTGTGTCAGGCCAGATCGCAAGACGCCCCGACGGCTCGATCCTGGCCGGAACGCTTGGCGCCGACCTGGACATCGCGCAAGGCCAGGAAGCCGCGCGGATCTGCGCGCTCAACATTCTTGCCCAAGCCGCGGCCGCCCTGGAAAGTCTGGATCGGATCGGGCGTCTTGTCCGTCTCAATGGGTTCGTTGCTGCCACGCCCGATTTTAAAGACCACCCGAGCGTCATCAATGGCGCCTCCGATCTGATGGTGGACGTTCTGGGAGAGAAGGGCCGCCATACCCGCGCCGCCATCGGTGTGGCCAGTCTGCCGGCGGGCACGGCCGTCGAAATTGATGCGATTTTCGCCCTCGAGGAGAGCTAAGTCGCAATGGGTCGGGGCGCCATGCCGGACATGGGACCATTTCTGAGGCCGATCGCCCACCGTGGTCTTCATGATCGCTCAGCTGCGATCGAAGAGAATACATGCGCGGCATTCGAGGCGGCCATCGTGGCCGGACTCGGCATCGAATGCGATGTGCGGCCAGCCCGCGACGGACTGCCGGTGGTTTTTCATGATGAAACGCTCGCGCGCATCGTCGGAACCGACGATGCCGTCGAGAACCTGAATGCCAATGCGATCGCGACCCTGCGCACGCGCGTTGGATCACGGCCGATCCCCACACTGGACGATCTGCTCGCACTGGTGGCCGGCCGCGTCCCGCTGCTGATCGAAATCAAGAGCGACTGGACCCCGCCACGCTTAGATTTTCTGCGCCGGATTGCGGCATCCTGCCTCGAGTATCGGGGGCCCGTTGCCCTCATGTCGTTTGATCCCGACGTCATGACCGTCCTGCGCGAGCTGGCGCCTCAGATCCCAAGAGGTATCGTTTCCGGCCGCTATTACGATACGGACGGCAGGCGCTGGTGGGCCGACCACATCGATGCGGAGCGGGCAGAACGGCTGGCAAACCTTCTAGAATCGGGCCCCGCGGATGTGAGCTTTTACGCCTACGACGTCTCGGCGCTGCCAACGCCCGTGACGCGCTATGTGCGCGCAGTGGACCGGCTGCCCCTGTTTACGTGGACGGTGCGCACAAGTGCCGATTGGTCGATCGCACATGCGCACGCCGACGCCCCGATCTTCGAGAAGCCCGCGTCAGCAGACTGAACCGAGGTCGCCGAAGGCGCTGCACATCGTCGCGGCATTCCGATCGATTGCCCTCGCCTCTGCCGCGCGTGCGGCTTGATGCCCGCGTTCGCATGGGATAGGTACGGGCGAGCGCAACCGTTCGCGCGGTCAATGAAATCAGCGACTAACGAGGGGGAAGCCCATGGTAATCGATACGTCAGGCGGTCATCCGTCGATGGATTACGAGCAGCATAGGGATACGTATGCACGTTTTATCCATTATACCAAAGTTGCCATCGTTCTCGTGGCCCTCCTCTTGATCGGTATGTACGTCTTCCTTGTATAGCTTGCCTCGTAGCAACTGACAGCTTCAAGGAGATAGCGGGCGGGTCCGCTCGGTCCCGACCGCCTTTTCCAAGCCGGTCAGCTTCTAAGGCTTAGAACCGCGCTGCGCGGCAGAAGAGTACGAAGTCGGAGGATTGTTGCGGGCCATCAGCCCGCTGCGTGCCGCCAACACTGCCGGCCATCCAGAGACGCCCCCCGCCGCCACATGCCCCTGCAAGGGCTCCATGAACCGGAAACGCCCATGATCACCATCGCTGTGACCGCCGAGCCCGAAGACGAACCGCGCGTGGCGATTTCGCCCGAAACGGTCAAGAAATTCGCCGGGCTTGGAGCGATCGTGAAGGTTCAACGCGGTGCGGGCCTGCGTTCGCGATTTTCCGATGAGATGCTGGCCGCTCAGGGCGCAACCATCGTCGATACCCCCGCCGCCGCGATTGATGGCGCCGATTTCCTGCTGAAAGTGCGCCGGCCATCGGCAGAAGAAATCTCGGCTCTGAAGCCCGGTGCGATGGTTGTCGCTATGATCGAGCCCTTCGGCGATCGCGCAGGGCTGGAAGCGGCGGCACAAAAGGGCGCCACGCTGTTCTCGATGGAATTCATGCCGCGCATCACGCGCGCGCAGTCGATGGACGTGCTCTCGAGCCAAGCCAATCTCGCAGGGTATAAAGCGGTGGTCGATGCGGCCTCGATGTTCGGCCAGGCCCTGCCAATGATGATGACAGCGGCGGGAACGGTGCCGGCCGCCAAGGTGTTCATCATGGGTGTGGGCGTCGCCGGTCTACAGGCCATCGCCACGGCGCGCCGGTTGGGCGCCATCGTATCGGCGACCGACGTCCGGCCAGCAACGAAAGAGCAAGTCCAATCCCTCGGTGCGAAATTCATCGCCGTCGAGGACGAGGAGTTCAAGCAGGCCCAGACGGCCGCAGGCTACGCGAAACCCATGTCGGCAGAATACCAGGCCAAGCAGGCCGAGCTCGTTGCCAACCACATCAAGAGCCAGGATATCGTCATTACCACGGCGCTCATTCCCGGCCGGCCGGCGCCTCGGCTCATCACCCGCGCTATGGTTGAAAGCATGAAGCCCGGCTCCGTCATCGTCGATCTAGCGGCCGAGCGCGGCGGCAACTGCGAAGCCACGGTTCCCGGCCAGACGTTCGAGGTGGGCGGTGTTAAGATCGCTGGACCGATCAACCTTGCGGGCACGGTCGCGGTGAACGCGTCGAGCCTCTACGCCAAGAACCTCTACGCGTTTTTGGAAACCCTGATCGATAAGAAAGAAAAAACCATCAAAATCGACTGGAACGACGAGATCGTCACCGGCACGCTTGTTGCCAAGGACGGCAAGATCGTCCACCCGAGTCTCGTTGCGCAATCGGGCTGAGGAGAGCCGTTATGATGAACCGCTTGGCAGTCTTTGTCCTGTCTGTCGCCCTCATCTCGATGATGGGCGGTCCTGTCTGGGCAGCGGGCAACGCGGGTGAAGCCGTCGATCCCTCGATCTACCGCCTGATGGTCTTCGCGCTCGCGATCTTCGTTGGCTATTACGTCGTCTGGAGCGTTACACCGGCGCTGCACACACCACTGATGTCGGTCACGAATGCGATCTCCTCCGTGATCGTCGTCGGCGCACTGCTCGCCGTCGGTGTTTCGCTGATGAAGGATGGATCCTATCTGGCGAAACTATTCGGCTTCCTGGCTCTGACCATGGCCTCCATCAATATCTTCGGCGGCTTCCTCGTCACCCAGCGCATGCTGGCCATGTACAAGAAGAAAGAACCCAAAAAGGACGCTGCAAAATAGCCCTTTGCAACGTCACCGCAGCTCCATCACTCGCCCGGCCCGCTGGATTGAATAGGACCGCAAGACCATGAGCGCCAATGTCGCCGCCCTTCTTTACCTCGCCGCGGGCATTTTATTCATTCTCGCGCTTCGCGGCCTCTCCCATCCCGAAACGTCGCGCCAAGGCAACGTATTCGGCATGCTGGGCATGGCGATCGCGATATTTACGACGCTGGGACAGCTGAGCGAACCCGACTCGATCCTGACATGGCTCCTGATTGCGGCGGGCATCGGCATCGGCGGCTTTCTGGGCGCCAAGATCGCGCGCGAAATTCCGATGACGCAAATGCCCGAGCTCGTCGCGGCGTTCCATTCGTTGGTGGGCTTGGCTGCCGTGTTTGTCGCCGCCGCTGCGCTCTATGCACCAGAAGCCTTC
>JAKALI010000330.1 GCA_021813195.1 Pseudomonadota bacterium | reverse complement strand
CTCAGCGCTTCGACCCAGAGTCGCGCGGGATCGACGATCTGGAAAATGATCGAATTGGGCTCGGCCATCTGGCCTGCGACGGCGTTGGAGGCCGCGATTATCCCATCGACGGGCGCCATCAGCGGCTCCGGCTCCTTATTGGCGCGGGCCAGATTTGCGCGTCGCTCGTGCAGTCCCTTCAGCTCCAGTTCTGCATCCTCGAGTTGGCCTCTTGCGATGACTTTCTCGATAGCACGCAGCCGTTCGAACTTACGGGACGCGACAGAGATCTGCTGATCGAGTTCGCGCGCCTGCTGCTGCTGCGTCGTCAGATCGGCGGAACTGATCGGCGGATTCACAAAGGCCAAGACATCGCCAGTTTTGACAGGCGTGCCAAGTGGCTTGAAACCGCCCGGCGGCGGCAACAGCCGACCGCCCACTGCGGCTTGAACGAGTCCGCTGGCGTTGGGGTCAGGAATAACGCGCCCCGGAAGTTCAATAGCACGGCGATGGGCGCGCTGCTCTGTGAAGATCGTGCGCAAGCCTAGAATGCGCTGCGTCGGCTTCGGAACGAACAGCGCCCCATCCGGGAAGCGCTGAGAGACATCGCGCGCCGCGACGCCAGGGGAGAAAATCCCCGGTGCGGAATCGGCCAACACACCGGTTGGAGTTGCGAGCGGTATGAGAGCCAGCAGGATCAGGCCGGCAGCCGCACGTCGCCGTCCGAGCACCAGGGCCGTTACTGCAACGCCGGCGAAGAAGCCAAGTCCAAGCGACACCAGAAGTGACGTGCCGGGCTGTCCGACGCGCTGACTCAACTCCTGTGCAAAGGCCGGATCGATGCCCCACGACTGGCGCGGGGTGGCTACGGCCTGCGGCTGCGTCGAGGGCGAGACCTTGAGTGTGGTGGTCAAGACATCGACAACACCGTTCGCCGAGATGGTGATGGCAAGATCGTGGCTGCCGGGCTTTGCCGCAAACGGAGCGACGACTGTGTAAAATCCTGCGCCCGCCGCGATCGGCTTCAGGATGCCGCCTGGACCATCGATCTCGATCTCGGCGCCATCGATCGGCTCGTTGCCGCGAAACGTGTCGAGATGGATCTCGAGCTTGTCGCCGCGCGCGATGGCGACGAGTTCCAAGTCTGCCGACGATGCGTCGGCGCGCGGCGCGATCGTGCTCGACGTCGGTGGCGGCGGCGCGCCATGGTCATGCCCCTCGTGGGCACGCGCCGACGCGGCACCAGCGACAATCGCCGCTGCTAAGAGCAACGACGTCGCGAACCTGGTAGACGGCAACCACATGGGGCCTCTCGTTCAAAACAATCGATCGAGAACGACCCTATCTCGTGCAGCGTGACTGCGCGTTTCGCGACTGTAACAAATTGTTTCAGTCCGCATCCGTGAGAGGCAACGCCCGCGCGATGACCAGAATTCGGCTCGTGAAATAATTTGGAATGCTGCGGAAATAACGGTGAAACAGCCTTTTGCTATTGTGATTAGGCCTCGCAACTACCCACCGTCTCTCTTTGGCGGTGTGGCGCAGATCGCGGGAGCAAACAACAATCAAGCCATTATTGGAGGCTCATCATGAGACGCATTATTGTTGGCACCCTTCTGGTCCTGTCACTCACTGGCGTCGCCACTGCGGCAAGTGCGGATCACTGCAAGAGATGGTCGGACTGCTTCTACGAGGATTTGCAGAAGAGCGGTGGTGGCTGAGACCCCGAATGACGAAGCTTGCGGCACAGCGCACCGGCTGCATTGGGATCGCCGATGCAGCCGGTGCGGCTCTTGGATGCTTACGTCGCTGCTGGAAGCACGACCGTCACCGAAAGACCGCCTTCGTCACGATTCGCGAGTTGCAGTCTACCCCCGTTAGTCTCGATATTGTTCTTCGCGATGGTCAGCCCCAGTCCGACGCCGCCGGTGGCGGCGTTGCGAGACTCTTCGAGGCGCACGAAGGGCTCCAGAACCGCTTCGAGCTTGTCAGTCGGGATGCCAGGACCATCGTCATCAATAGTGACAACGACATCACTGCCATCGTTACGGACCCCGACCCGGACCCGCGTGCCATAGCGCAAGGCATTAGAAATGAGGTTGGAGAAGGCTCGCTTCATGCTGAACATCCGCGTGTTCACGACGAGATGAGCCGGCCCCTTCAGCTCGGCGTCATGCCCCATATCGCGGGCTTCGTTGACGATCGTATCAAGCAGAGCCACCAGGTCGATAGGGCGGTGGGCTTCGTCGGGTTGGTCTCCCTTGAGGTACGAGAGCGTGGCCTCGACCATCTGCTCCATCTCGTCGATGTCGGTCGCCATGGCACGCTGCATGGCAGGGTCCGGTAGATCATCCAGCCGGAGGCGAAGTCGGGTCAGCGGCGTTCTCAAGTCATGCGAGACGGCTGCTAGCGCCTGCGTTCGTCGCGTGATGAGATCGGCAATGCGCCGACTCATGTCGTTGAACGCCCGCGCGAGATGCCGCACCTCTAGCGGGCCGGATTCAGGGACGGAGGACGCGGCGTCCTCGGGTGATAACAGGGTGACCGCTTCGGCGACCTCACGGATCGGCTTGGTCAGCCAGCGCGCCATGAGGAGTGACATGAGGACGACACCGAGCGCCATGAGGCTCGTCGAGAGCAGCGTGCCATGGCCTGAGGCATGCGCGTGGCTCGCCGCGAACAGGCTCACGTTGAGCCAGCTGTCGTCAGCCAGCCGGAGCGAAAGCAGCGCGACGTGCGGGTCGGCGCTAGTGCCAATGACGACATCTTCGCTCTTCGTGTCCTCGGCGAGCCTCTTGATCTGCTCGCTGAGGCCGTTCCAGGCCTCGACGCCGGGACCGCCTGCAACGGCTCCCTTGTTCAGGTTCCAGTGCGCCTCGATCGGTCCGCCGGACAATTCGTGCGCCAGTGTTTCCCGCTGGTCGCGCGGCGCCAGTGCGACACTGCGCTTGATGGAAATCAGGCGCTCGGCAAGGCTCGACTCATGAGCACGCGACAACTCCTGATCCAACGCCCTTTGGTACGTCCAGAGACTCAAAACGTGCACGAGCGTGATGCCGAGCAGCGAGACCAGGATCACACGGGCCACAACCGTATCAAGTGCTTGGATCATGCCCGGGTGACCGCCGGCACGAACATGTAGCCGGACCCTCGAATGGTCTTGATCATGGTTTGTCCATCGTCGTCGGAGCCGAGCTTCTTGCGCAGCCGGCTCACCTGGATATCGATGGCCCGGTCAAACCCGGTGGCCATCCGGTGCTTGGCGCTGTCCATCAACTGATCGCGAGTGAGGACACGCTGGGGCTGCTCGAGAAACGTCAACAGCAGGTCGTACTCTCCGGTCGAAAGGTCGACGGCCACGCCGTTGGGATCATTCAGCTCCCGGCGTCGCGTGTCGAGCGACCATCCTTCGAACCGAAGCAAATAGCCGCCACCTTCGTGAGTCGCGCCCTGATGATTTCGCGTACGCCTCAGGACCGAATTGATCCGGGCCAGAAGCTCGCGCGGGTTGAAGGGCTTTGCGATGTAGTCGTCGGCGCCGATCTCGAGCCCGACGATGCGGTCCGTCTCCGAGCCTCTGGCCGTCAGCATGATAATGGGGAGAGACGAGCGGGTGCGGATCTCCTTGCAGAGTTCGAGGCCATTGCCGCCCGGGAGCATGAGGTCCAGCAGAATAAGGTCGATCGCAGCCGACTCCAGGACTTGTCGCATCTCGCGGCCGTCGCGGGCCACGGTCACGCGATGACCATGCTCGCGCAGGAACTTTCCTGCGAGCTGCCGGATCTGTGCGTCGTCATCGACGATCAGAATGTGTCCGTCGCTGCTTGCAGGCGAAGGTTGTGAGCTGAGTTCGGGGTCTTTGGCTGTCATGGCTCGCAATCTGCTGTGGCGCGTGAAGCTTAGCCCAACATTCGTATCGTCCGGTAACGGCTCTGTTTCAAAGTGTTTCATTGCGCGGTTCCGGCTTGTCGCGATCTGCCCTGCCACTCATGTTGAGCATCGCGTCAGCTCCGCGAGCTGCTCGAAGCATAGCACTTGCAAAGGGGCCAATATGACCTTGAAGCATGGGAACTCACACCGGCCAGCGGGTCCGCACCGCGACCACGCAAATGGTAGCCCCAATGCTGACAAGCACGCTGTGACCGACCCGGTTTGCGGAATGACCGTCGACCCGCACACGGCAAAGCACCGGCATTCCCAAGAAGGGCTGCCCTACTACTTCTGCTCTGCCAAGTGTCGTGAAAAGTTCATCGCGGAGCCTGCGAGATATCTGACGCCGGAGACAAAGCCAACGGCTCCCGTTCCGGTCGGCACGATCTACACCTGCCCGATGCATCCGGAAATCCGACAAGTGGGCCCCGGCTCATGTCCCATCTGCGGCATGGCGCTCGAGCCCGATGTCATCTCGGCGGACAGCGCACCCAATCCGGAACTTGCCGACATGACGCGGCGGTTCTGGATCGGCCTCGCGCTCTCTGTGCCTGTGATTGCGCTCGAGATGGGCGGACACATGACGGGGCTGCATCAATGGCTCGGTCAGCAGACGTCCAACTGGATACAGCTGGTGCTGGCGTCGCCTGTGGTGCTGTGGGCCGGATGGCCCTTCTTCGTGCGGGGCTGGGACTCGCTCGTGTCGCGCAATCTCAACATGTTCACGCTGATCGCCATGGGCACGGGCGTGGCGTGGATCTACAGCATGGCCGGGACGATCTGGCCGGGACTGTTTCCGGCCGCGATGCGCGCCAGCGACGGCTCTGTCGCGATCTACTTCGAGGCTGCCGCCGTCATCACCGTTCTTGTCCTGCTCGGGCAGGTCCTGGAGCTGCGGGCCCGGGAGCAGACCAGCGGCGCCATTCGGGCGCTACTCGATCTCTCACCCAAGATGGCGCGGCGGATCAAGCCGGATGGAAGCGACGAGGACGTGAGTCTCGAACATGTGGTGACGGGCGATCGCTTGAGAGTCCGCCCCGGTGAGCGCGTGCCCGTGGACGGCGAGATCATCGACGGGCGCAGTGCCATCGACGAGTCGATGGTCACCGGCGAGTCCATGCCGGTCACGAAGTCAGTCGGGGAGATGGTCGTCGGCGGCACGATGAACCAGTCCGGTGGCTTCGTCATGCGTGCCGACAAAGTCGGTCGCGACACGGTGCTGGCGCAGATCGTCCAGATGGTCGCCCAGGCACAACGCAGTCGGGCCCCCATCCAGCGCCTCGCCGACCAGGTGTCCGCCTGGTTCGTTCCGCTGGTCATCGCGATCGCGCTCGTTGCCTTTGCCGCTTGGTTCGTCTGGGGACCGGATCCACGGCTCGCCTTCGGACTCATCGCTGCCGTTTCCGTGCTCATCATCGCCTGTCCTTGTGCGCTTGGGCTCGCGACACCGATGTCCATCATGGTCGGCGTCGGACGCGGCGCGCAGTCCGGCGTGTTGATCAAGAGCGCCGAAGCG
>JAKALI010000329.1 GCA_021813195.1 Pseudomonadota bacterium | reverse complement strand
CAGAACCCTGATAGCTTCCCCCTGCGGATGACGCGACCTTCTCCTCAACGACGAGTCTCCGATAAACCCGGCTCGTCGGCCCATCGGCGACGATCTTCATCATGAGGTCGAGCGCCTCCGCTTCGCCGGGAGCAGCGGTCCGATAGCTCGGTACGACGTAATCGCGATGGAGCGAGGCCTTGCCCGCGCGCGCATCCTCGATCGCAACCCGGCGCGCGGCCCGTTGCGGCGGATCGCTCACGCGCGCGGCGCGCGGGGCCTCAGGGTTCGCCGGCAGCTTGCCGTAGATTTCCTCCGCGAGCGCGCGAACCTCTTCGGGCTCCACATCGCCAGCAACCACCAGGATTGCATTGTTGGGGGCGTAGTAACGCTTGTAGAAATTCAGCGCGTCCTCGCGCGTTAGCTGCGCGATTTCGTGCTCCCAACCAATGACGGGAATGCCATAAGGATGGTTGAGGTAGAGGACCGCATCCATCTGCTCGTCGAGAATGGCCGCCGGATTGTTCTCGATGCGCGAGCGCCGCTCTTCGAGGATGACGTCGCGCTCGGTCAAAACTTCGTTCTCGGCAAGCTTCAAATTGACCATGCGATCCGCTTCCATTTCCATCACCGTGCGCAGACGGTCCTTGGCGATGCGCTGGAAGTAGCTCGTCACGTCCTGGCCGGTGAACGCATTGTCCTGACCGCCCAGACGCGACACGATCTTGGAGAACTCGCCGGACGGAATCTTGTCCGTGGCCTTAAACATCAGATGCTCGAGAAAATGCGCGATCCCAGACGACCCGATGGGCTCGTCAGCCGCGCCGACCTTGTACCAAACCATGTGCGTGACGACGGGGGCGCGCGTGTCGGGAATGACAATCACCTGCATCCCGTTCCCGAGCGTGAATTCGCTGACGCGCGGCGCTGCCATGGCCGTCAGGGTCGATTGAACGATTGCGAGCATGCTGAGAACCACCGTCAGAAGAGGGATTGCGCTACGGGCTGCCGGAACGGCCATGATATCCTCGGATCGCTGGGCCACGCCGATGGAACGGCTCGACGCTGTGCACGATGTCGACATGCGCGCCTGGCTTGTCAAATGACAAGCCGTTCATGCGTTTCAGCTACGTCTGACGCACTTCGTAGAAGTGCTGCGGATCGTCGGGGACCACGGCCAAGGGTTTGCGTCTCAACGACGTGGCGCCCCGTTGCCATCATTATTCTTCGGCGGGCTCGCCTTGGTTCCAGTTCTTGATCGCTGTCAGAACGGATGGCCGGCAGGGCCCTAGCGGTCCGGCCGCGTTGTCGGCACTGGCATCGCCCATGGCCTTGGCCATGTCGTAGTTCTTGCGGCAGTACTCGGCCTGCTGACGCTCAAGCTCCGCTCGGCTCACCTGGGCCTTGCGGTCCGGATCGTTGATCGATGCCGTCACGTCCATCGCGGCGGCTTCGGGCGCGGTGCCGGGCTCGGGCAGGCGATCCAATGTCGGGGGGACAACGATCGGAGCTCGCGCGGCAAGCTTGGGTTCCGAACGTTGTGCGTTTCCACTGACCCCCAGGGCGTTGAAAATGCCGCCATTCAATTCGACATCGTCCGCCGAGCAACCGGCAAGGGCAACGCTGGAGAAGACGGCGAGGGTGAGCAGTCGGCAGCGCATGGCACCTACACCTGTCATCGTGTCAATCTCCCCAGGGCGAACCTGCTGGAATTGAAGTCAAATTGGCTTTAGGTCGGCTTTGCGGCGTCATTGCGACTCGGCCAAAACGAATCGTATAGGAGCACCGCAACACCCGCAACTATCGCAACATCGGCGATATTGAACACGTACCAATAAAAGCCGAAAGCGTGCAGCGAGTAGAAATCCGCGACCCCGCCGAGCCAGACCCGGTCGATCGCATTCCCGAGCGCCCCACCAATAATCAGTCCAATGGCAATGGCCATGTTGCGTGTCGCGCCGGGCCGGTTGAGCCATACCCACAACACCGAGCTCGCGAACACGGCGAAGGCTGCAAGTCCTAACTGCCAGGAATAACTTGCTGAATCAAGCATTGAGTAGCTGACCCCCTTGTTCAGCACGAACACCAAATCGAGAAACGGCGTGACCATGACGCGTCCCCGCTCGGGCAGTTCGTACACGAGCAGCAGCCATAGCTTGTTGGCTTGATCCAGAACCAGCGTCCCGAGCGCAACCAAGCCAGCGCGCGCGGCGAACGGTCCCCACAACCAGCCCGCCAATCTGCCGCGGTGTGTGGTCTGCGAGCGCTCCAATGCCATGCTGCATCCCTATGGCGGGCCGAAATCAAGACGAGACCGGGTCGGGCCGTGCCCGGGATCGCACCCTCCCATACCGGCGCTCTCTATCCTCCATCGCGGGAAAGCGCCAGAGTTGCGAGGGTCAAGGCGTCGCCGCCTGGGCCGGTTGCAACGCCAGCCTCAATGCCGCATAAGCAGGTTGGGCTGGCGGCGGACGCTTCCCTCGCCAACCGGGTCAGGTCGGGAACGAAGCAGCCCTAACGATCAGGACGCGGGTCGTCCGCCAGCCTCGAATTGACCCAGATTGAACCTGATTGACGATGAACGCGCTGCGCATGGCGCCAAACCCGCCCGCGTTCGGGTTCGCAGCGCTCCGATGTTACCCGCCCCATCGCGCGAAACTGAGCTGATGGCCAGAACGAAATCAGATTCGACAGAAGCGGAGGCCGGCGCAGCACCGCGGCCTTATCTCGTGCTGGCACGCAAATATCGTCCGCAGACTTTCGACGACCTGATCGGTCAGCAAGCCATGGTGCGAACTTTGCGCAATGCTTTTGCATCCGGCCGCATTGCGCAAGGCTATATGCTGACTGGCGTGCGGGGGGTCGGCAAGACGACGACGGCACGCATTCTGGCCCGGGCCCTCAATTACGAGACCGCGACGATCGACAGGCCCACGATCGACATGCCCGAGCTCGGTCGTCACTGCCTGGAAATCATCGAAAGCCGCCATCCGGACGTTATCGAGATGGATGCGGCGTCCAACACAGGCGTCGACAACATTCGCGAGGTGATTGAAAACGCGCGCTACAAGCCGATCCTTGCACGCACCAAAGTCTTTATTGTCGACGAGGTCCACATGCTCTCTAAGGGCGCATTCAATGCGCTCTTAAAGACGCTTGAAGAGCCGCCCGAGCATGTGAAGTTCATCTTTGCGACGACCGAGATTCGCAAGGTACCGGTGACCGTGCTCTCGCGCTGTCAGCGGTTCGACTTGCGGCGCGTCGATGTTCCGGAATTAACGGCGCACCTTGAACGGATCGTCGGGCTGGAGGGTGTTGCGGCCGAGCCTGAGGCATTGGCCGTCATCGCCCAGGCAGCGGGCGGCAGCGTGCGCGACGGGCTGTCTCTGCTCGATCAAGCAATTGCGACTGGAACGGGACGTGTCACCGCCGAGATCGTGCGCGCCATGCTCGGTCTTGCCGACCGCAGCCGCATTTACGACCTCCTGGACGCCATCCTCGCGGGCCACGCCGCTGTGGCGTTATCTGCGGTCGCAGATTTACGGCGGGACGGTGCGGATGCCGCCCAACTCGTTGGTGATCTTGCAACGGCCGTCCACCTCGCCACGCGTTTCAAAGCCGTCGGAGGCAAGATGATCGTGGACGCCGTATCGGCACACGAGCGCCGCCGCGCAGAAGCAATCGCGCAGCGGGTGTCCATGCCGCTGCTGGCCCGAGCTTGGCAGATGTTGCTCAAAGGGCTGGAGGAGTGCGCACGCGCGCCCGATCCATTTGCGGCAGTCGATATGATCATCATCCGCATGGCCTACATGGCCGATGTGCCGCCTCCCGACGAGATTATCAAGGCTCTCGGGCAAGGCCGCGCCCTTGCGCAGACACTCAGCGGTTCGCCGGCGCAACCGCGGCCGGCTTCAGCGGCCTCTGCGCTCAACATCAACGACGAGAGCGCATCGAGCCGTGAGGCGCTTCCGAGATCGACGGCGGCACCGGCGGTTGTGCACGCGCGCCACGACCATCAGGAGCCGGACGTCATTGCGTCTGCGCAGACCCATGACGGATCCGATGACCCCGAATTCGACGACGACATGCTCGCCGAAAGCTACCGGGAACCGTTGGCCTACGGCGAACGGGCGAAGGCATCCGTGGATGCCGCACCGTTGTTGCACTCGTTCGACGATGTGATTGACTTGGCCCGTCAGCGCCGCGACGTGCGCCTTGCGGTACACCTCGACGAACATGCGAGCTTAGTTGGCTTCGATGCGGCGACGGGCTCCATCGATCTTCATCTTCTTGACGGCGCGCCGCCCGAAATCGCCAATGAGTTGCGGGAGAAGCTGAACCGTTGGACCGGACGAAAGTGGGTCGTGATGTTGTCAGCATCGCCAGGCGCGCCCCCACGGGCCCAGATTCGCCGCGAACGCGAGGCCGCAGAGATCGAACTCTTGAAAAAGCATCCCGCCGTCGCGGCCGTACTCGCGACGTTTCCCGATGCCAAGATCACAGCGCTGCGGGTCGCCGCCGGATCCGCGCACGAGGACGACACCGGCACCGGTTGACGACATCCGCGGCGACTGGGCTGAGAGGTACCGTGGCGCACGCAAAGGGAACCCGCACACGCCATGGCGCACCAGCCGACCTCCCAAGCCAGCACGTCCACACCTGAAAAACCCACGAGCGAGGCGCCGCTTCGAGCTCTCGCGGGCTGGGTACTCTTCGACTTCGCTGCTCAGCCTTATTACACTCTCATCCTGACCTTTCTCTTCGCGCCCTATTTTGCCACCGTGGTCGCCGGTGATCCGGTCCGTGGCCAGACGTTGTGGGGCTATGCGGCGGCGGTTGCGAGTATTCTCGTTGCAGCGGGAAGCCCACTCATCGGCGCGCTTGCCGATCGTCATGGCGCACGCAAACCATGGATCGCGGGGCTCTCACTCGTGTTCATCACGTCCCTTGGGCTGCTGTGGCTTGCTGCACCCGCGGCCCCGATGGCCGTGCTGCTCGTCGTATTGCTGGCGTTTGTTGCCGCAACCGTTGCCGTCGAATTCGCGACCGTTCTAACCAACAGCCTTATGCCCGAACTCGTTTCGCCAGCGCGCTATGGGCGACTGTCGGGAATTGGGTGGGGCGTGGGCTATCTAGGCGGGCTCATCAGCCTCGCCGTGATGGCCGGTCTCATCGTCACGAATCCGGCCACAGGGCGCACGCTCTTTGGATTTGAACCCTTGCTGGCGCTCGACCAGACTGCGCGCGAGGCGGACCGGCTCGTCGGGCCGTTCGCGGCGGTATGGTTTGCGGTGTTCATGATGCCGTTTTTCCTCTTCGTTCCCGTTTCCCGCACACAACGTGCGAACGCAAGCGAGCCAAGATCGGCAGCGTTCCATGAATTGTGGCAGACGGTCCGCGCGCTGCCCTCACGCCACGACATGCTTTTGTTCCTCGTGGCGCGCATGATC
>JAKALI010000328.1 GCA_021813195.1 Pseudomonadota bacterium | reverse complement strand
TCGGTGAAATCCGGCTTACTTCTTTTCCGGCGCCTTCGCTGGCGTCGATCCCGTGGCGGTCGGCGCACCCGGGGCATCGAGCGGCAAATTCTTCATCTGCTCGGCCTTGAACTTTTCGTAGGCCTGCTTCTGGCGTTCGCGGATCTGCGCCATCAGCTGCCCGCGTGCTTTTTTGTATTCGGCGTTGTCGACAGGTTTACCAGCAAAGGCGTCACCAAATCCGTCCAGCGGCACCGGGAATCCAATCGGCTGCGCAGCGGCGTTCATGGCGACAACCATGATGCCGCCACCGGTCTTCATCTGATCAAGTATGTCCGCTGTCGCTTCGACCTCTGCCGTGCAGCCCGAGGGGTGGCACAAAGAATACTTGAGGTCGATCGGCTTCAGTTCCTTGTCGTCCACTTTCTCGTTCTTGGCGACCTTAGCCCATTGATCCTTGGTGTAGACCGCAGCGCGCAAACCGGGGGGCAGCGCCATGCCCAGCGGGACCATGACCATGAGGTGCTTGTTGTCCTGCCCCTCGACTTCGCGGATTGCCGCAGAGACCAAGACCATGCCCGTATTGCCGTCGAGGCGCTCGTGATGAGTAAGGCAGATGTTCTTCTCTTCCTTGATCTCTTTGCCGTCTTCCCCCTTCTTAACGAGGGGGGCGGCCTCACACAGCTTCACCCAAGCGCTCTTATTACTTTCTGACTTATTACCCTCTGCCTTCTCCTCGGCCTGAACAGCCGCTACGGAGAAGACCATCCCAAATCCGAGAGCCGCAGCGCTAACGCCCAAGACTGCCCGACCGATCAAACCAGCGTGTGCCATCAGAATTTCGACCTTTCCCTGTGAACCAGTCCCGCTGGCTCAACCCCTCGTTGGCGCGCTCCTGACAAATGCCTCTGCCGACTAAACCCATATACGGTCGATCGGCCTCAAGAACTGGCGGTCAGAGAACTGAGCACGTTCCGGCGCGTTTGAGCGCCAGCCGAGCGGCAGTAAGGCTCGGATTGCGGCAATCCCGTGGCCGCTTCGCGCTCGAAAACGTGATACACAGGCCCTTCGTGCGCGAGCGTTGCTGCGGGGCCACGCCCAAGACCCGAGACGCGCCCGCGGCTCTCCGCGACCGGACACAACTCCGCCCTGCAAATCTGCGCGAAGTAAGCGGGAATTCCGGTTGCGCTGCGCACCGTTCCGTGGTGTCGGCTTCCGGCAAGACGCCCCCGGCTCCACGCCGCAGGCGCAATTTTCGACTGGAGATCCAATGACGCGCCGTCTGGCCGCCTCTGCCGCAATCGCAGCACTTGTGCTCGCCCTGCCAGGCCAGGCCGCTGAACTCGAGCCGTCGTTTCGCCGTCATGCCATCGCGATGCACGGTGATCCCGACTTACCCCGCGGCTTTCTGCATTTTCCTCACGTCAATCCTGAGGCTCCAAAAGGCGGCCGGATTGTGCTCGGCCAAACGGGTTCATTCGACACCCTGAACCCGCTCATCATCAAGGGCGAGGCCGCCGTCGGCATCCGCGAGTGGCTCTACGAAACGCTGATGTGCCGCAGCGTTGACGAACCCTTCACGATGTACGGCCTGATCGCGCGGGAAGTGGAAATGCCGGCCGACCGTCGCTCGGTCACCTTCCATCTCGATCCTGCTGCACGCTTTTCCGACGGCGCGCCGATCACAGCGGATGACGTGATTTTTTCCATGGAACTCCTGCGCGAGCGCGGCCGGCCCAATCACCGCAACTCGTACAAAAAAGTCGTGCGCACCGAACGGCTGTCCGACCTCGCGGTGCGGTTCATCTTTGACGACAGCGGCGATCGCGAGATGCCGCTCATCATGGCCTCGATGCCTGTGCTGCCGAAGCATCGCCTGACACCCGATGCCTTCGAGCGCACCACGCTCGAGCCGCCGATTGGCTCGGGCCCCTACGTGATCAGCGCCGTAGATCCCGGCCGCTCCCTCACCTTCAAGCGCAATCCCGATTATTGGGGCCGCGATCTGCCGGTCAATCGCGGGCGCTTCAACTTCGATGAAATACGCTACGAATATTTCCGCGACGCTTCGGTCCAATTTGAAGCCTTCAAGTCCGGCATGCTTGATTTGCGCTTGGAAGATGATCCCAAACTGTGGGCCGGCGGTTATACGATTCCCGCACAGCGCCAGGGACGTTTGCTGCTCAAGGAGATCGAGACCGGACTGCCCGCCGGCATGTCAGCGTTCGCTTTCAATATCCGCCGCCCCGTGTTCCAGGACGAGCGGGTACGGCGTGCGTTGTTGATGTTGTTCAATTTCGAGTGGGTCAACAAAACGCTCTATCACAGCAAGTACAAGCGTACTGAAAGCTTCTTTGAGCGCTCGCACCTCTCTTCGATCGGCAGGCCCGCTGACGCGATCGAACAGCGCTTACTGAAGCCTTTTATCGATGAAATCGAGCCAACCATCCTCGAAGGCACCTATCGCATGCCCGTCAGCGATGGAACGGGCCACAACCGCGAGAATGCGCGGGCGGCCTTTGTGCTTTTCGCCGAAGCCGGCTATGTCATCGATCAAGGTCGTCTGATCCATAGCCAAACGCGCAAACAACTCAGTTTCGAGATCCTGGCTGGAGCCAGCGTCCAGCAACGACTCATTGCGAGCTTCGTGGGCGATCTGGCCAAGGTTGGCATCGCAGCGCGATTGCGCGTGGTTGATAGCGCGCAGTACCAATCGCGGCTCAAAGACTACGACTACGATATGATCCAGACCGCGTGGCCCTCGTCGCTTTCCCCGGGCAATGAGCAGGCCTTCCGCTGGTCGTCACGGACAGCCGATGTCCCCGGCTCCTTCAACTTCGTGGGCGTGAAAAACCGCGCTGTGGATGCGATGATTGAGGAATTGCTGGTGGCCGAGGACGAGGAACGCTTCACCTCAGCCGTGCGCGCCCTCGACCGCGTGCTCCTGTCTCGGCACTATGTCATTCCGCTGTTCCATGCTTCGCGCCAATGGGTCGCCCACTGGCACCATCTCAAATCGCCAGAGCGTACGCCGTTGTGGGGGTACACACTCGACAGTTGGTGGATCGAGGGGCAAAAGCGTTAGCGTCCCAGACGCGGCATCCCGTCGAAGGAGCCGAGCCTATTGCCGCCTTGCAGCCGACGTCCACGCCCCGCACACCACCACCGATGCCTCATCCCGCGATGCTCAATCTGACTGAACCTCTCATCATTCCCCCTCGCTTCAATCTGGCGCGCCATTGCCTCGATTGCGGGGAAGTTCGCCGCGCAGATGCCCCGGCCCTGCTCGTCTTTGACAGCCCCGTTTCCGCCGCACCGCCTCGAGAAATCTGGACCTTCGGGCAACTCGAAGACGCCGTGCTGCGGGTTGCGGCCGCGCTCCAGGACCGCGGACTTCGCCCGCGAGATCGCGTGCTCATCCGTCTCGACAATACGAGCACTTATCCAATCCTCTATTTCGCCGCGATGGCCGCCGGACTGATTGCCGTCGCCACGTCGTCGCAACTGACGGCATACGAAGCCGACGTCCTGACGGCCGACAGCGAGCCCCGTCTCGTTGCACTTGCCCCAGGTCTGCCGCGCGGAACGATACCGTCCGACGTCGACGTCGTGATGGAAGACGATATTCGCGCGTGGATCTCCTACCCGCGCCGCACCGTTTGGGCCGATACGGCGGCCGAAGACCCGGCCTACCTGCTCTACACCTCAGGTACCACCGCACGACCCAAGGGCGTGATCCATGCTCACCGCGTGGCGCTCGGACGCTCACGCACGTATCAGGGCTGGTACGGACTCAAAGCCGACGACGTGATGCTGCATGCAGCCGCCTTTACCTGGACCTACACACTCGGCACCGGCCTCATCGACCCGTGGGCTAACGGTTTGCGCAGTACGATCTATATCGGTGAAAAATCGCCCGAGATCTGGCCGGCTGTCATCCGCAATTCCGGCGCCACGCTGTTTGCCGCCGTGCCCGGCCTCTTTCGCCAGATTCTCAAGTATGCTCCGCCCGGTCCCATCGACGTCGGTCAACTCCGGCATGGCCTCATCGCGGGGGAAGCGCCACAGCCCTCGCTATTCGACGATTGGTTCGCGCGCACCGGCACCGAACTCCACGAAGCCCTCGGTATGAGCGAGATCTCCACGTACGTGTCAACCTGCCCTGGTATGCCGCGAAAAGCTGGGTCGCCCGGCAAAGGGCAGCCGGGGCGTCGTGTTGCCATCTTACCGCTCAACGGTGGGGAAGAGCCCCTGCCGCCCGGCAAGGAAGGCTTACTTGCCGTCCATCGCTCCGATCCCGGCCTCATGCTTGGCTATTGGCGCCGACCGGATGAAGAGCGCGAGGTCTACCGCGGCCAATGGTTTCTCGGTGGTGATCTCGCCGTCATGGACGAGGAGGGTTACATCTTCCACCGCGGCCGCGCCAACGACGTCATCAAGGCACTCGGCTATCGTGTGTCTCCCATGGAAATCGAGGCCGTGCTCACGACGCATCCGGCGATTGCGGAAGCAGCCTGCGCCGAACTTCATCCCCGTGACGGCATTTCGGTGGTTGGCGCTTTTATTGTGACAAAACCCGGACAATCCGTGACGCCCGCCGAAGTTGTTGCGTTTGCGCAAGAACGGCTCGCCCGCTACAAGGTCCCGCGCGAGGTCGTCCTGGTCGAAGCCCTTCCGCGGACCGCCAATGGCAAAGTGCGCCGCGCGGCGCTTCAGAACATCTACACGACGCGTTGCACGACGTAAGGTGCGGCCAGGCCACGAGAGACGATAGATCAGGGGTGGGTGTCATGGAGCCAATTCAAGCCGTCATCGCGTATCTTGCCGCCCATCCGATGTTGCTCACGGCAATCGGCGTGTTCGTCCTTCTTGCGGCCGTTGGGGCTTGGTACGTCTTGGCCCATCACCTGGGCGTGCTCTTGGTCACGTTGCTGTGTGCGGCAGGCTTTGCTTCCGGCGTGCTCGTTCTGTATCGCGGCTACCAAGCGGACATGCGCGACCTGATGGCCGTTGGTGGCTTTTTGATCTTGCTGTTTCCCATCATCTATCAGCAAGCCATCAAGCAGGCGCGAATCGTCGTTGGCAGCGCACCTCCCGAAGCCAAGGGACACGCGCGACGCGCGGGAGCCTGACAGCGGGCCGGCGAGTGCTCCTCCACCGCCCGCGCGTCGCGGTACGATCAAAACGCCAAGGCTGAGCGCCGGCATGACCACACCACCTGCATCTGCCGCCCTCAATCACATCCGCTTCGTGCGGTGGCTGGCGCTCATAGGCGCCTGCTGGCTCATCGTGCAATCGAATTGGTGGCTTTGGTGGCTTGCGGCCTATACGACCTGCGCGCTGCCGGCGGGAGACGTCGCGCGCGCACGTATCCTGTCGGCGGGTCTCACGCCGACCATCGTAGGTGCTCTGCTTTCCCTCCTGCTCACACTCGCTGTATGGCGGCCCGTG
>JAKALI010000327.1:2598-5437 GCA_021813195.1 Pseudomonadota bacterium | reverse complement strand
GTCCTTGAGGCCTGTTCCCTTGTCGAGATCGCCCGGGCCGGCAATGCGAAAGTGCCTGATGCCATCTCCGCCGACGGGCGTGTACTCGCCATGTAGATCGAAAACCAGCGCGTTCGCGTTCGGTAGGCCAGCGACCTGCTCAAGAATACGGGCCGTAGTCCAGGACTTGCCTGAGCCCGTGCTTCCGACGACGATCGCGTGACGTTGGAAGAACTTGTTGCCATTCAGGTAGGCTGTCGCGTTCTCATCGAGTGTATAGGAGCCCAACGTTAGCTTTTGGCCGTCGCTGGCGACTCTGGCGATTACCCGCATGAACGCAGTCAGAGTGTCACCCTCGATGGCGAAACAGTTCGCATCGATTTCCGGCACGGTTTCCAGCGTTCGCCGAAAGATGTTTTCCTCGGTGCCGATACCGTCCATATGCGTACCGATCAAGGCAACGCGAACGACGTTTTCCTCAGATAGGGAACCTTCCTCCGGTGTTTTGTCTTCTCCGATGGCGTCTGCCTCTTTCATCGAGCGCACAATCTTTTGGACGACGCCAATTAGGTGTTCGCCAGCTCGGCTGCTTTGAAGTAGTACGAGACGGTTGACCTGCATGCGTCGCAACTTCTCAACATCGCTGACGCGAACCACCACCGTTGCGGTATCAACAGCGATGACAGATCCTAAAGCATCCGTGTCTTGATAGTTGAAAATGCCCATACTGTGCCTCCCTTATGTCGTGTGACCGAGAAAGTCCGGCAGGCGCCAAAGGTGGATGTTCTCCAGCAGCACACCGTCGGGATACTCGTGCGACCACATTCGTGTACCGTTGGGCGCTTCCTCCAATGCCACGAATTGCTGACCGTTGGCTGCTGCCAGCATCTTTTTAGCTGACTGGGTCAGGGATCTTGTGAGGACAACAAGAAACGCGTCGCCACGCCGCCACCGCTCCAGCAGTTTTGGCTGAATGTGCGTGTCGTTGAAGCCAAATCCGATACATAGGTAGGCGCTTGCCCGTCCCAGAGCATCATCGGCCCCAGCGATAATGGAGCGAAACGGCTCCAGGTGCGTTCGTTCATACTTTTCGATGCCGGGCGTCACAATGGCCGGTCGACGGCCTGGTGGGATGGATCTGGCCGATGTGACTGCTACGACCTGACCTTCCGGGTCAGTGAACCAGTCAAGGCAACCGTGAACCTTCCAGATATCGATCGTCCGGGCTGGACGGCGGTCCTGCAAAAAAGACAGGCGAGCGCCAGACTGTCGTCGTCGCAGGTAACCATAGCTGAAGCCGGTATAGTGGCAAATTCCCGCAGCGTCGGCGGCATACTCAGCCAATCGATCATAGTTGGGCGTGACCACCGACAGTGTGCGGTTGGTGCTGTTGAACAAGTGCCGATATAGCCTGGTAAGGTCGAGGTAGTTTTCGTTGCCGATCACCTTTTGAAATACCTGCGCGTCCGCGGTGCCGACAACGTGCCATGTATGCTCAATGACATGGTCGGAGAGGCGGTCACTGAGCTTGATTGCCTGGAGCGCGCTTTCGAGATCTTTTGCGGCGAGTTCAGCAATGAACTGGTCCCAAAGACCTTTATCCGAACCCGAGAGTACGCCCTCGTGGATCGAGGTCTTCAGATGGTCGGCAAGTGTGCTCATGCTCGGCAAACCAGCGGGAATAGAAGCGCCGCTGCCTAGCACGATTACCGGAAATGCCTTGAGGCATCTCTGGCCCTCCTCGATTGCGATCTCGATCAGCGTTTTCGGCAAGGCGCTATCCCCGTGCTATCAGATCATTGACTTACCGGCAGCGTCGGTTTTGTGATTGACTCTTTAGATCAATCTGCAGCTTCGCTGCCTATCAGAGATGCGGTGATGCTCTCATCGGGAAATACTTCGACCGCCTTAGGCTTTCGCGATATGAATTCGCCCTTATTACACACTACCCCGGAATTTTCGGCCGCCATTGCACTAGCGATATTGTTGTTAATCGTTTGTGACTTTCCTGCTCCGGAGGGCCGTTGATGACGAGGGTTTTTCCGGGATCACATCAATCCGCATCGCCTCAAGGAATGCGCCGTGTTGCGAAGCCTCAAACATCATGTACCAGCCCTAGCGCGACCTATTCGATCTCAGGAGCATGATATCTTATGATCTATCTGAAAGCCCGGGACTATTTGGGCGCTTTCCTAGGGGACAAAGTATAGTGTTATCGCACGCGGAGCCACATCGGCTTGACCGCCGGGTGGTCATAACGGCGCTCGGCGTCGCCCAAATCCTGGCCTGGGGCACTTCGTTCTATTTCCCGGCCGTGTTTGCCCAGCCGATCGTGCGCGATACCGGCTGGTCGCTCGGCTGGGTGGTGGGCGGGACCTCGCTCGGTCTCCTGATCGCCGGCCTGGTTTCGCCGCAGGTCGGCCGTTTGATCGACCGCCATGGCGGACGGCCAGTGCTGCTGACGAGCTCGATGTGCTACGCGGCCGGGCTTATCGGTATCGGCCTCGCGCCCGCTTTGCCGCTTTACCTTGCGGCCTGGGTGGTGCTCGGCGTCGGCATGGGTACCGGCCTCTATGACGCGGTCTTTGCTGCGCTCGGCCGCATGTACGGCAGTGCGGCGCGCGGGCCGATCACGAATCTGACGCTGTTCGGAGGTTTTTCCAGCACGATCTGCTGGCCGTTCAGCGCATTCATGATCGATCAGGTCGGCTGGCGCGCCGCCTGCTTCGTTTATGCCGCGCTCCATCTGCTGGTGGCGCTGCCGTTACAGATGGCGGTGGTGCGCCGCCAGCGAAGCACCGTCGCGGCCGAGCACAGGGCGGAAGGCGGCGACGGGAGGCGCTTCACGGCGCCGATTGCG
>JAKALI010000327.1:0-2588 GCA_021813195.1 Pseudomonadota bacterium | reverse complement strand
GCGCATGAAACGGCGATCTTTGTGCTGTTGGCTTTAGTGTTATCGCTTGCCGCCGGCATCGGCGCGATCGTGGTCGTGCATTTGCTGATCTTCCTGCAGGCGCGCGGCGTGGATGCAGCGGTTGCCGTGAGTCTCGGTACGCTATTTGGTCCGGCACAGGTCAGCGCCCGCGTGGTCGAACGGTTGTTCGGCGGCCGCTATCACCCGATCTGGACCATGATCGGCTCTTGCACTTTGATGGTGGTGGGTCTCATCCTGCTGTTCACGGCTTTTCCGGTGCTGGCGCTGGTAATCATGCTCTATGGTGCCGGATACGGCATTTCGTGGATCGGGCGGGGTACGCTGCCGTTGGCGCTGTTTGGGCCGGTGCGGTTTCCCCGGCTGATGGGTAAGCTCGCTTTCCCGAGCCTGATAGTGCAGGCGCTGGCGCCGTCGATTGGTGCGCTGATGATCGAGACCAGTGGTGTTAATGTCACTATCGGCCTTTTGACGATCCTTGCGCTTGTCAATGTCGTTCTGATTGCCTTGCTGTGGTGGCTGTGTCGGGCACGCGCCAAAGCTTAATGACCAAGACATGAGGCGAGATTTATGCCCAGCTATGAGGTGCGAGAAAGCAGAAGAATGGCCCTGCGGGATGAATCGGCGGAAGGAGGCCTAAGGATACAGTGAGCTATGAGCTTAATCGGCTTGGCTGGAAAGCCTTCCAGGATTTGGCTTGCGCGGTCGCCGCCGAGGTCTTGCAGCGACCAGTCCAGACGTTTTTGGGATCGAAAGACGGCGGCCGGGATGGCGCCTTTCTTGGAACATGGAACGGCTCCGATGGGAAAACCTCCAAATCGACAATCCAGTGCAAGTTCTTTGGGAAGCCGGGCGATACGCTCACGTTGTCCAACCTGAAGTTGGAGCTACAGAAGGCAGTGAGGCTGGCCGCGCAAGGCTTGGCCGACGACTACATCATTCTCACCAACGGCGCGGTTTCCGGTGAGGCCGACCAGAAGATTTGCGCTGCATTTCAGTCTGCCGGCGTCCCCATGTGCCGCGTCTTCGGTGGTTCCTGGATCGTCCAGCAACTCACCGAAAGGCCTACCCTTCGAATGCTGGTCCCTCGCGTGTATGGGATTGGCGACCTCTCCCACATCATAACCGGTCATGGCTACAAGCAGGCCAAGGCCATCCTGGACTCGATGGGATCGGACCTCAGTTGCTTCGTACCGACGGACGCATATCGACTCGCGCTGAAAGCTCTGCGTGAGCACGGCTTCGTTATCCTCTTGGGTGATCCAGCTTCGGGAAAGTCCACTATCGCTGCAATCTTAGCGCTTGGAGCACTCGACGATGGCTGTTTAGAAGCGTTGAAGATTAACGCGCCTGATCAACTCAATCTTTGGCACCCGGGTGAAAAGCAGTTTCTGTGGGTCGATGACGCATTTGGCCCCAATCAATTCGACGGCGCGCGGATGAGCCGTTGGAACGCAGAACTCGGGACTCTGCGCGCTGCGGTCGAAGGAGGCGCACGAGTGGTGTTCACCTCGCGTAATTACATTTGGGAGGCCGCTAAACCCCACTTGAAAATGAGTGCCTTTCCGCTCCTGAAGGAAAGCCAGGTAGTCGTCGATGTCCACGCGCTAACCGAAAACGAGCGCGCCCAGATTCTTTATAATCATATTCGCCGGGCGCAGCCCCGGGCGATGCGTCGACGACTGAAGCGGTTTCTAGCGGGTATCGCAGCGAACAAGGCCTTTCTGCCGGAGACCGCTCGCAGGCTGGGCGACCCCCTGTTCACCAGTAAGCTCGAACTCAGCGAAGAACGACTCACGCGCCTCGTTGAGCATCCGGTCGAATTCCTTACGGAGATTCTCGGCCAGTTGGATGACGCCTCGCGGGCAGCGATCGCACTGATTTTCCTTAATTCACAAACGGGGGTGCCTTCGCCGATAACGACCAGCCCGGCCCTTGAGATGGTCACCCGGTTGATGGGAGTGAAACCGGCGGACGTTTCGCGGTCGATGCAACATCTGAACGACAGTCTGACACGCCTGATCTCTAAGGAAGATGGAAACCGTTGGATATTCCGCCATCCGACCGTGACGGATGCCTTTGCCGGACTCGTCGCGGACTCGCCGGAATTGGTCGAGCTTTATGCCTATGGCGCTAAGCTCGATCGGCTCCTGGGCGAGGTTCGTTGCGGACCGAAGAGTGCCGAAGGCGACTGGTTGCGCATACCCGCTTCGCTGTATCCCGTCCTCATCGAGCGCCTGAAGTCATATGACTTGGACGAAGCTCTCAAGTCGTTCCTGGGAGCTCGATGCGAAAAGGCGTTCCTTGCGCAGATGCTGGAAGCCCGACCCGACATTCTAAAATGGGCGGCGGAGGTGCGCCCGAACAATCTCTCTTTTGGCGGTCATCTCCTCCTAGCGGCGATGAGCTCTTGGGGCTTACTGCCTGAAACTGATCGTCTCAGGCTAGTCAAGCAGATTGGGGATCATTCGGTTGCTTGGTTGGATGCCAGTCCGCTGAAGGACAAAATCCTTCAGCAGGTATTCACCAAGGACGAGCTATCCGAATATGCACAGCGCTTCCGCAAGGAA
>JAKALI010000326.1 GCA_021813195.1 Pseudomonadota bacterium | reverse complement strand
GCTCGCAGGTGGGGCGAGCGTATCTGCGTCATGCTGGAACAGCACGGCGCCCGTCTCGAAGTCCATCAGTATCGCGTGCTTGGCGCGCGTTATGAATTCCCCCGACTGCTGGGCCTGGGCGGGCAAGCCGAGAGAAGATGCGAAGACAAGGAAAGCGTAGAATAGGGCGCAAACACGCGCTACGGTTGCCCGCATGAGCGCGGTGTGGGAATTTTCATCCATCTTTCGCGAAGCCCGGATGTCCTCATCGAGTCCGTGGCAGGGTTATGGGTCCTCACGTCGAAGAGGTCAACCGTTGACAACTTGCCGTGGGGATTGTCCGCAGCCCCGATTAGGGCGCAGAATCGCGCTCCGTTATTGTTCGTGTGGGCAATCAATCAATCGGCGAAGCGGCACCTAGCCCGCGTCGGTCGAGCCAGGAGGGTGGCAGAGCACGCGGGGAAGTTTGCGCGTGGCGCATTTGCTGCGGCACGCCACGGGAGGCGAGAAAGGTCCGCTCTCGGCTGTCGTCGCCGTTGAGAGGGGCGCGGCCCGCATAGCGCACACGCACGCGCGCGAGGCCCTGACGTTCCAGTCCAAGAGCGCGTGCTGAGGCGCGCGACAGATCAATGATGCGATTGGCCACAAACGGACCGCGATCATTGATGCGCACGAGGATGGTGCGGTTGTTGGCGAGATTGGTCACATAAGCATAGACCGGCATCGGCAGCGTGGGGTGCGCAGCCGTCAATCGGTTCATGTCGTAGATCTCGCCGTTGGCCGTCTTGCGACCGTGGAAGTCGTCACCATACCAGGATGCAATTCCCACTGCGTCGTATCCAGGCTGTTCGCGCGGTGTGTACCAGCGTCCCGATACCATGTAGGGGCTGCCGATCTTGTAGACGCCGCCGCCTTTTGGGATCGGCTGACCGGAGGCGACCACACGCGGGCTTGCGGGGACGCCGGTGGTATTGCTGGAGGACGAACATGCAGCGAGCGCAAGGCTCGCACTCACAGCAAGGCTCGCAACGGCCGTGATATTCGGCGCCCTGCTCAAACGGGAGAGCCCACGATCGGAAGCTCGCGGCAAAACGAGACGGTGCGAACGCATACAGGCTCCCAACGCACAACACGAACACGGCATCGGCGCGCCCCTGGCCACGGCCCCCAGGACACCACCATCCAATTCGACCCCGGTGAAACGACCCCAATTTGATCCAACAACGCAAAACCGCGGGCGGTTTGAGGACGGCAATGTGGCCGTCTCATGCTTAACAAGGTGTTAAGAGGTGATGGGAGCCATGGCTACGGAGACTCGCGCGGCTCGCCGCTCCCGCTACTCCCCCTTCCCCCAGAAACCGGTGGGCGATCAACGACGTTTGGCGCGGGCCCTTGCGCTCACTTGCGGGAGGGCTGCGCTCACGTATATAGCTGGCCGCCTGCAATGGCCCGGCGCGTGTTCTTCGCTCGCCTGCAGCGCCAATCGCGCGCACTGTGCGCTTTGGAGGGATGGTCGAGTGGTTTAAGGCACCGGTCTTGAAAACCGGCGTGGGTGCAAGCCCACCGTGGGTTCGAATCCCACTCCCTCCGCCACGCTGCGAGATGGCTCCGGCAGCTCCATGCGACGTGCCGATGGGTACGCCGAGCCTCTTGTTACGGCGCCGTCGAGGCTTGAGCAGCGGCGGCTTGTCCGGCCGGAGCCTGAGCGGCCGGAGTTGGGGCCGACGGGGTCGGAGCGGGGTGGGGCTGTGCGGCGGACGTCGATGCGGCGGAGGTTGGTGCGCCAGAAGTTGGCGCGGCTGGGACTGCAGCGGTTTCGGCCGGTTTGGGCTGCGGTTTAGCTGTCGCTGCCGACTTCTTCGGCTTGGCAGGCTTTGGCGGCGCAGGAGCAGGCTCAGTTTCGAACCATCCGAAATCGAACAGCGATGAGATCGGCGCGTTTTCACTCACCGAGCCAGCATAGTTTTGCAACACGCGCACCTTCGTCCCCACCTTGGCGATCGAGGCCAGATGCACGACATGCTCATTCTTTAGGCGAAAACAGCCGGAGGAGTTCGCGCGTCCCACCGTGCGATCGTTGTTGGTGCCGTGGATGCGGTAGATGGTGTTGCCGAGATAGAGGGCGCGCGCGCCTTGCGGGTTCTTGATGCCACCCGAGACCGTGATCGGCAGGCCGGGGACCCGCTTGTGCATCTCGGGCGGTGGCGTCCAAGAGGGCCACGCTGCAATACGGCTGATGCGTTCCGTGCCGGTCCAGGTGAACCCTTCGCGTCCGACGGAAATCGGGTAGGCGTAGGCCTTCTTGTCCGGCAAAACGTAGTAGAGCGTGCGGGCTTGCGTATCGATGATGATGGAGCCCACTTCCTCCGCGCGGTCAAAATAGACGATGGGTGGCGCGACCGGCTGGATGTCTGGCTTTTCTCCGCCATCCATGTATTTCGGATAGGTGACGGGAGCATAGGTCGTGCGCCGAGCGGCGCGTTCAGCTTCTGCCTCCTCGGCCTGTCGGCGCAGATCGCTCTCAAACACAGGTCCGCGCTCGGTCCAGTTTTCTGCACGCGCAAACGGCGCGTTCAGCATCAGACCCGCGCCGAGAATGGGCAGGAGGATCCGCATGTTCGCCATTCACAGCCTCTTCGTGTAGGCTCGTCCCTTACAGCGGGCCGCCAATCGGCGGTGCTGCAACTCATTCCCGGCACTCATAACCAGGATCAGCCTGCTCGCACAACCTGATTTGGCTCATCGTTGCATGACAGTTTTTGCGATGTTGCAGGGATGCCGCCGTCGGCAAGACTTCGCCTCAAAGTTGACGCGCCGGGCCATTCCAAATGGCGCTTGGGGAGGTCAATGTCGCCCGCAGCAGAGCCGAACCAGTTCGCGGAGCATGCGGCGCGGTAACGGGTAGGGAAAAAATCCATTGGCTTAACGACGTGGCACCAGCGCGGCTATGGCCGTGCGTGGCAGTGAGCGTCTGCCGGACTAGTCCGGGCTTTGCCGCTAAAACTATCAATTATCGGTCGCGGCGGTGCGACAGGCTTGGCCTTTGCGTGTTTGCTACGTCGGCTCCTTCGCCTGTCAAAAGACCAACGGAACGGATTTTGTGATCATGTCGCCAAGCACCAAACACCAACCTAAGCGCGGCGATGCGTGCCCTCGCTTTTGCAAGTTGCCCGAGATGTCATCCGGGCCAAAGGCTTTGCTGCCACCTCCGTGTAGGAGTTATGCTCGACCGCTGGCGTCACAAAAGGGGTGTTTTTTAACACTTCAACAGTCAGGACGCCTTCGGTGTGGCGGGAGTCAAACATTGGTGCGAGAGATTGCCAGCCTTCTTTGCCTCCGCGCTCTATCATGCCCACGCTGATGCCCTCGAACGCATATGGGGCCATATCGATTTGCGCCGCGATATCATCAGGGGTGATCCGGCGGCTTTCAGCTGTCTCGCTGCTACGATGGTGCAGGACGCATTCGATACTTCTGCTGCTCTGGGCGACGCTTATCGCGCCGCGTGCGCGCTCAGTATCTTCAAAATACGCCGCTACCATCGAAGCCGACATCGCTGATGCCATGGCTGCACGCGGTCTCGCAAATGCGGGTTGGCCGGTTGCCAGGCGTGACCGGCTCAGGCAAGCTGTTCTGCAAGGCGGCGTCATTCTGGCAAAGGCCGCCGACGATCGCCGCATTGCAGATGAGTGTGCCGATCATCTCACGCGCTATATCGAATTGCTCTTTGGTCTCTCGCCCGCGGAGAAGGACTGTACATGACGAGCCCTCAGCCAATCTCCATCGAAGCCTTCGTTGGTGTCTCGCCACGCAAGGCTTGGCATGCGTTCACCTCTCCCGAGGCGATAACCCAATGGAATCAGGCAAGTCCTGATTGTCATTGTCCGTGGGCGGAAGTCGATTTGCATGTCGGTGGACGGCATGTGGCGCGGATGGAGGCCCGCGACGGCTCGTTCGGCTTTGAGTTCGAAGGCGTATATGAGGAGGTCGATCCTCCTCGCGCTCTCACATTGCGGCTTGACGATGGCCGGCGCGCGCGCACAACGTTCGAACCGCATGGCGATGGCACGCGTGTGCGCACCGTCTTCGACCCTGAGAGCACGCATTCAGCCGCCATGCAGCGGGATGGTTGGCAAGCCATACTCGACAGTTACGCAAACTACGTTGTGCGCGTAGATGGAGAGGCCTGACAAGATGTCGATGAAGACCCATTACGCCAATGGACAGCCCGTCTTCCAGCAGAATGGCGAGACGTTGACCTACTTCTTCAAGACCGGTTTGCGCAAGGCCGAGGGCAAATCCATCCGCGGCGAGATGCAAGGTGAGTGGCGGTTCTGGCGTGAGACAGGTGAGCTCTGGCAGGTCGGCCAGTTCCGCGATGGCAAGAAACACGGACCGTGGACTCGCTACCATCGCGACGGATCGGTGGAGAAGCACGAGACGTTTCGGGACGGTAAAGCGTTGAACCCGCGCTCGTCCTGATGTCGACCATTATCCTCGTCGTCGCGCGCAGCCAGAGCCCGCACGGCTTGGTCGAAGGGCATTTTGCTCACGGCGACGACTCTGCGGATCGGCAACGGAGGCATGCGCGTGACAAAACCAAAAACACCATTTGTCTATGGTTCGACAACGCAGCGGAAGCTGCTGCGAAGTTTTATGCTGCAACATTTCCAGACCGCCGCGTGATGGCCGTCCATCGCGCTCCGGCTGATTACGCCTTCGGCAAAGCAGGTGATGTTATTGCCCTTGAATTCACGGTCTGCGGCATCCCCTGTCTCGGATGGAATGGCGGTCCCGCCTTTCCACATACCGAGGCATTCTCCTTCCAGATTGCCACCGATGACCAGGACGAAACGGATCGCTACTGGGATGCGATCGTCAGCAACGGCGGCAAAGAAAGCGCCTGTGGTTAGCGCAAGGATCGTTCGGGTGTCAACTGGCGGATCACCCCGCGGGTACTCACCGAGGCGATCGCTGTGGGTGGTGAGGAAGCGCGTCGGGCGTGCGCAGCCATGATGACGACGCGCAAGATCGATGTGGTCACAATCTATGTAGCAATTCGAGGAGAGGCCGCATGAGTCGGATGCTTTTCATCAACCTTCCGGTCGCTGATCTTGAGGTAAGTCGCGCGTTCTTTCGCAAGCTCGGCTTCAGGTTCAACGACACTTATAGTGACCACACGGCAGCCTGCATGGTCATTTCCGAGGTTGCGTACGTGATGCTGCTTTCGCATGAGAAATTCTCCCAATTCTCGAAATTACCGAGACCAGATCCGCGCGCAACAACAGGTGTACTGACGGCAATTTCGCTGACGTCACGCAACGAGGTTGATGAGATGTCGGATGCCGCACTGGCTAATGGTGGCAGCGTCGCTCGTCCGCCGGAGGATTTGGGTTTCATGTTCACACGTGCAATTGCTGATCCAGACGGAAACATCTTCGAGCTCTTTTGGATGGATCGTAGATCGGAA
>JAKALI010000325.1 GCA_021813195.1 Pseudomonadota bacterium | reverse complement strand
TCAACGAGGGGCAGGCGCGCTACATCCTGATCGATCCGTCGTTGCGCGTCGCGGGATGGAATCTCGAAGACCGGGCGCTGGTCGGGTTCGAGATTCCCGTGGATGGCTATGACGCCGCGCCCTGGAACGGTGTCACCGACTACTGTCTGAATGCGCCCAGTGGCGAAGTCCTAGCCGTGGTCGAGGCGAAGCGCTGTTCGCGCAACCCGCGCGAAGCCGACGAGCAACTGCGCCACTACGTCAACGAAATTGCAAAGCACCAGCCGTATGCCCCGTTCGGCTTCATGACCAACGGCCTGCAAACGTGGTTCTGGGAGGTCGGCCTGGCCAATCCACGCGTGGTCGCCGGCTTCTTTTCGCCGCAGGATTTGCAGCGCCTGCTGTTCCTGCGGCAGAACGCGCGGCCGTTGCCAGGCGTGGCCATCAACACCAGCATCGTCGACCGGCCCTACCAGCATGAAGCCATACGCCGCGTGGCCGAGTCCTTCGCCGCCAACAAGCGCCGCGCGCTGCTGGTGATGGCTACGGGCACCGGCAAGACGCGCACCACCATGGCATTGATCGATCTGTTCCTGCGCGCGAACCAGGCGCAGAACGTGCTGTTCCTCGCAGATCGCGACGCGCTGGTTGATCAGGCGCTGACCGACGGCTTCAAAGCGCACCTGCCGAATGAACCGCGCGACCGCATCTACACCTGGAAGATCGATACCGACAAGCGCTTGTTCGTCGCCACCGAGCAGACCTTGAGCCTGTGTTTTCAGAAGTTCAATCCCGGGTTCTTCGACCTGATCGTTTTTGACGAGGCACATCGTTCCATCTTCCGTCGCTTCACCGAGGTCATCGAATATTTCGACGCGCGCATGATCGGTCTCACTGCCACGCCGGCCCACTTCATCGATCGCGATACCTTCCGCGTGTTTCAGTGCGACAGTTCGACGCCCACCTTCCTCTATGAATACCAGCAGGCGGTCAAGGAGGGCTTCCTCGTCGATTTCAGCCTATATCAGGCGCGCACCGGCTTTCAGCGCAAAGGCATCAAGGGCGCCGATCTCACCGAGGAAGACCGCAATGCACTGATCGAGCAGGGGCTCGATCCCGACGCCATCGATTACGCCGGCACGGAGATCGAAATCGAAGTCAGCAACAAGGACACGCTGCGCCGGCAGTGGGAAGAGATCATGGAAGTCTGCCTCAAGGACCAGTCGGGGCAGCTCCCGGGGAAAACGATCGTGTTCGCCATGACCAAGGCGCATGCGCATCGCATCGCCGAAGTGTTCGAGGAAATGTACCCCCAACATGTCGGCGTGGCCCAGGTCATCACCTCGACCACCGAGCGCGTGCGCGACGGCAGCTATGGCGACGGCCTGATCACCAAGTTCAGGAAGAACGACCTGCCGCGCATCGCGGTGTCGGTGGATATGCTCGATACCGGCGTAGACATACCCGAAGCGGTGAATCTCGTCTTCATGAAACCGGTGCAGTCGCGCATCAAACTGTGGCAGATGATCGGGCGCGGCACGCGCAATCACCAGGCGTGCCGGTTTTTCGACCGTCTGCCCGAAGGCCACAAGATCGAATTCAAGATCATCGATTTCTGGCAGAACGACTTCGACAAACAGGCGGACGACCGCGTCGCTTCCGAAGTGCCCGTGCTGGTCTCGATCTTCAATACCCGGCTCAAGATCCTCGCGGGCCTGCTGCCCGATCATGAAGCGCTGCCGTTCAAGCAGACCGTGTCGGACCTGCGGGAAATGCTCGATCGCATTCCCCAAGATTCGTTTCCGGTGCGCAAAGTCTGGACCGAAATCGAGCAAGCCTGGCTGGATGGCTTCTGGACGCTGATCACGCCGGTGAAGATCGATTTCCTACGCCTCAAGGTAGGGCCGCTGCTGCGTTTCGCGGCCGAGGTCGATGTCGCCGCCGAAACCTTCACTCACAAGGTCGAACGCCTGAAACTGCAGATGCAGTCTGGTTCTCCGTCCCCGCAACTGCTGCGGGCTATCGCCGAGGATGTGAGCCTGCTGCCGGAAATCGAGCGACTGGTCGAGAGCTTCCCCAGTGCCAAGCTCGCGCTGTCGAATGCGCTCGCCTCGGCCGAGCCGGGCCAGTTGACGCGTCTGATCGCCGAACTGGCGCCGCTGATGAAAAACCGACGCAATCGCCCCAGCGCCTTCCTAAACATCGACCTGCCGGACTTCATCGAAACCCGCGGCTATATCTCGGTCGGCGAGGGCGGCCAGCAAATCCACGTCGAGGAATACCGGCGGCGGGTCGAGGCGCGCATCCTGCAGATCGTCGAGACCCACCCTGCGCTCGCTGCCATCCGCGAGGGCCGCGAGCTGAGCGACGAACAGCTCGTCGATCTGGAGCGCACGCTGCACCGCGAGCTCGGCGAGGGCGAGCTGCATCTTTCGCCCAAGCTGATCCATATTGCCTTCGGGCTCAAGACCGACAACTTTCTGGGCTTCTTGCGCCACGTGCTCACGCTGGACGCGATACCCGATTACCGCCAGGTGGTGCAGCGGGCATTCGAGCAGCATGTCGCCGCACACCGCTACAATGCCGACCAGATCCGCTTCCTGCGTGCGGTGCAGGAACTGTTCTTCAAGCAGCGCCACCTAGTCGAGGCCGATCTGTACGAGCCGCCGCTGACCCAGTTCGGCCGCAATGCGGTCGATCGCTACTTCAATCCCGCCGAAGTGCGCGAAATCCTCGATCTCACCGAGCGATTGGCTGCCTGAGGCGCGCTGCGATTTCTGCGCCATCCGGGTGAAATCGCTTGCCGTGGAGCCCTGAGTTAGTCTAAGCTAGTCTGCACTAGTCTGATTTATTTGGAGGGTGCACCATGTCCGAAATCGGTGCCTACGAGGCCAAGACCCATCTGCCAAAACTGCTCGAGCGGGTGGAGAAAGGGGAACACTTTGTGATCACGAGACATGGCCGCCCCGTGGCCGAGCTGGGACCCGTCGGCAAGCAGGACGAGAAAAGCATTCGGCGCGCCATCGCAGACTTGCGTTCTTTCCGGGAAGAGTTGGCAGGCCGCGGGGTGCACATGCGCGATCTTCTGGGCAAGGGTGAAACCGTGCGCGAGCTGGCCCACAAGGGGCATCGCCACTGATGGCGTTCGTGCTGGACTGCTCCGTAGCGCTCGCCTGGGTGTTGCCCGACGAGGGCAGCGCTTACGCGGACGGCCTTCTCGATCGCTTGGTTGCGGAGGGTGCCGTTGTGCCCCCTGTCTGGCCGCTCGAAGTGGGCAACGTGCTGCTCACCGCGCTGCGCCAGCGCCGCATCCGGCAAAACGAACTCGAGCCGATCATCGAACGGCTGGCGCGCCTGCCCATCGAGATCGATATCGGCGCGACCGATCATGCGCTTGCAGCTGTCCTGGTGCTTGCCGGGCAGCATGGTTTGACCACCTACGATGCCTCTTATCTCGATCTCGCACAGCGCCGGAAACTGCCGCTGGCGACCTTGGACAAGCAGTTGCGCGCCGCCTGCCGCGCGGCGAAAGTCGAAGTTCTGTAAGCGATGCTCACCGATACCAACCTCCGCTCCGCCGTCGATGCCCTGTGGGACAAACTCTGGTCCGGCGGGCTATCTAATCCGCTCGACGCGATCGAGCAACTGAGCTTCCTGTTGTTCCTCAAACGGCTCGACGAGAAGGAGCAGGACAACGAGCGCGCCGCCCGGCGGCGGGGAGCGAAATTCAAACCGACTTTTCCGAGGAAGCAACTGCGCTGGGAGTATTGGACGCAATTGCCCGCCGGCGATGCGCTCAAGGCGGTGAAGGAGGAGGTATTTCCTTTCATCAAAACCCTAGGCGGCGCGGGCGGCTCGTTCGCCGCGCAGATGGAAAACGCCGAGTTCAAAATCAACAAGCCGAGCCTGCTGATCGAAGCGTGCAAAGCCATCGACTCCTTGCAGATTTCAGCCCAGAACCAGGACGTGCAGGGCGATCTCTACGAATACCTGCTGTCGAAGCTCAATACCGCCGGCACCAACGGCCAGTTCCGCACGCCGCGCCACATCATTCGCATGATGGTGAAAATGGTCGACCCGCACCCCGGCGAGCGTGTGTGCGATCCTGCCGCCGGCACCTGCGGCTTCCTGGTCAATGCCTGGCAGCACCTGCTCGAAACCCACACCGACCCGCGCGACCTGAGCTACGACGAGGAGGGCTACCCGCACGGTGTCACCGGCGCGAAACTCCCGCGCGAAATGTTCGCCGAAGACGCGCAACGCCAGGCGATTACCGGATACGACAGTGATTCGGGTATGACCATGCTGCGCATCGGCAGCATGAATCTGATGCTGCACGGCATCACCTCACCCAACTTCCGTTACAGCGATACGCTGTCCAAGGCCTTCGACGAGGAGCGGTGTTACGACGTCGTGCTCGCCAACCCGCCGTTCAAGGGCGCCGTCGATGCCGCCGACGTCAACCCCTCGCTGCCGGCCAAGGTCAAGAAAACCGAAATCCTGTTTCTGCACCTGTTCCTGCGGTTGCTCGAAAACGGCGGGCGCGCGGCGGTGATCGTGCCGGATGGCGTGCTGTTCGGATCGAGCAAGGCCCACACGGAAATCCGCAGGCTGCTGATCGAGCAAAACCGGCTCGATGGCGTGATCTCCATGCCCAGCGGCGTATTTCGCCCGTACGCGGGCGTGTCCACCGCCGTGCTGCTCTTCACCAAGGGCGGCACCACGGAAAAGATCTGGTTCTACGACATGGAGCACGACGGCTATTCGCTCGACGACAAGCGCCAGAAAGTGCCCGAGAACGACATCCCCGATCTGCTTGATTGCTGGAATCACCGCCGGGACGCGAAGTTCCAGCAAAAGCGCGCCCAGCGTCTCGCTGCGCTGCAAAAGCAAATCGCCCCGCTCAAGGCCGACCGGTTGAAGCATCACGAGATCATCCACCGCCTCAAGTTCGAGGAAGTCGTCGCGAATGATGGCAAAGCGGACGCCGCGCGCACGGCGCGCGAACGGGCCGAAGCCGAACTCGCGACGCTCCAGATGCAGATCACACCGCTGCAAACCGAGATCAACCAGCTCGGCCGGCAGTTCTGGGTAACTAAGGATCAGGTGAAGAACTACAACTATGGTCTCTCCGCCAGCCGCTACCGGTTGATCGAGCAAGACGAAGTATTTTATGAAACACCTGCCGTTACGCTGGGGCGACTGTGGAAACTGGAAGCCGCGGCGACTGACGATGTTGCCGTGCTAACAAGAATGATTGAAGGCCTATGAGGGTGCGCAACGTTCAGCTAGGGGACGTCGCAGCGGTAAACGCAGGTCAAGGAGAGCACCGCAAGACCGCGATGCGTTCGGTTCCGAAGGACATCCATTCATTCGCGCGGCTAGCCTACCAAAGGAGACCCCCCGGCTCTGCCGGGGAGGCAGCAGAAGTTTGACATATAAAGGAGTCCATCGAGGAAACTCTTAATTGTGAGCCGCCAAGCAC
>JAKALI010000324.1 GCA_021813195.1 Pseudomonadota bacterium | reverse complement strand
AATCAACGGCACGGTCGTCATCGGGGAAGGCGAGATGGACGAAGCGCCGATGCTCTACATCGGCGAGAAGGTTGGTTCCGGCGACGGTCCAGAAGTCGACATTGCCGTCGATCCGTTGGAAGGCACGACGATTTGCGCCAAGTCAATGCCGAACGCACTTGCAGTTCTGGCGATCGCCGAGAAGGGCGGTCTTCTCAACGCCCCAGACATGTACATGGACAAGATCGCAATCGGTCCGGGCTATCCGGCAGGTATTGTCGATCTTGACAAGTCGCCCGAAGACAACATTCGCGACCTGGCGCAAGCGAAAGGGGTGCCGGTGTCGGAAATTACCGCCTGTATCCTCGACCGGCCGCGGCACGCCGACCTGATCAAAGCCGTACGCGCGGCCGGGGCCGCGGTGCGGCTCATTCCCGACGGCGACATCGCCGGCGTCATCTGGACAACGGATGCGCGCGAGACCGGCATTGACATTTACATGGGGTCTGGTGGCGCTCCGGAAGGAGTTTTGGCAGCGGCGGCGATGCGATGTGTGGGCGGTCAGATCCAAGGCCGCCTCAAGCCCTCGAACGACGAGGAGCGTCGGCGCGCTGAGCAAATGGGCATTGCCGATATCAACCGCAAATTCAACCTGGGGGAGATGGCCAGTGCCGATGTCATCTTCTCGGCGACGGGCGTGACGGATGGCTCGCTGCTCGATGGTGTTCGCTTCCGCGGCGACTTCGCCGAGACCGAGACGGTCGTCATGCGCTCGGCATCCGGAACCGTCCGGCGCATCAAGACGCGCTTTCGCGACATCGGCGCCCGTTTTCCAGCATGAGCCTGGCTCTGCGGCTTGGTGTTCCCATAGCCGCATGAGGGCTCGCAAACGCTCCGGATCGTGAGACTCGCGATAGCGCACCATGTGCCCGTCGATGATCTCGGCGATGACACGGATGAGACCGTCAATATCTTGCGCGCTCTTGTCGTGACGAAACAGATTGGGGATCTCAGCGTGGACAATCGAATTTTTGGCGATGATGCGGAAGATTGAGTCGTCCCAACGCTCTCGGGATCGGCGTCCACCGGACGGCAAAGCTCCAACATCAGATCGTTCGGAGGTAGTAGTCGAAATCTATGGGCTGGGGCTCGGCGAAAAAACGATCGGCTTCGATTTCCTTAAGGGTTGCGAAAATGTCGACGAGGCGCGTACCGAGATAGTCGGCCAGCACGGGTGAGGATCGGAATTTCTCAAGTGCCGCGAACCAGTTGGTGGGCATGGGGCCGGCAGGCTGCTCGTAGCCGTTACCCTCGGTCATCGGGCCCGGATCGATTCGATGGGTGAGCCCATAATGGACACCGGCAAGCGCGGCAGCCAGCGCCAGGTAGGGGTTGGCGTCGGCGCCGGAGGCGCGGTGTTCGACATGACGCGCCTCGCCCCCACTTGCCGGGATGCGCAGCGATACGGAGCGGTTGTTGAAGCCCCAGTTGGGTGCGATGGGCGCATAACTCGCCTTGCGGAAGCGGCGATAGGAGTTGGCGTTGGGCGCGAAGATCGCCATCGCGTCCGCCATTGTGGCCTTCATGCCGCCGATCGCATGACGCAGCGCCGCATTGGCGATTTCGCCGTCGGAGGCAAACACATTCCGACCGGCTTCATCGGCGAGGCTGATGTGCAAATGCATTCCACAGCCCGCCCAATGGGAATAGGGTTTTGCCATGAAGCTCGCAATGAGCCCATGTTGCTCGGCAATCGCCTTAACGAGACGCTTGAACTGGATGGCCTCGTCGCACGCCTGCAGCGCATCGCGACGATATTTGAGCCCAATTTCCATTTGCCCCGGCGAATATTCCGACAACAGCGCTTCGAGTGGCAAACCCTGGATTTCGGCGGCGGCGTACAGATCGTCGAAGAACGGCGCAAAGTCCGCGAGATCTTGCAGATTATAGCCCTGAAAATGGCGCTGGGGCGCGTTGACGGTCAGTCCGCGCGGCGGCTTGGGTGTTCCGGCGAGCGCGCTTTCCCGATCAAGCAGGTAGAATTCAAGTTCGACGGCGGCACAAGGCGTCAGCCCGAGTTCGCCGAAACGGTCAAGCACGCGGCGCAGCACGTGGCGCGGTTCGGCCACCGCGTCCTTGCCATCCAGTTCATGAAAGGTGCCCAAGTACTGCGCTTGGGGGACGGCCGACCATGGCACGCGCTTCAAGGTTCCTGGAACCGGCCATAACAGGTGATCGGCATCACCCACATCCCAGATGAGACCGGTCTCTTCCACGTCGCGGCCAGTCACGTCCATCGACATCGCCGAGCACGCAAAGAATCGACCATTTTTCCACGCGGGCAGCAATTCTTCGCGCGTGAGCAGCTTGCCACGCTGGACGCCGCCCAAGTCGGTATAGATGAGCCAGGCGTGTCGAATGTCGGGGTTCAAGTCGAGAAACTGGCGCGCTTCGCCGGCTAGCGCATCGGATGGCGGCGGAGAAATCATCGCGCGGCCTCCGCGTGGCGGGCCGGATTCTGCCCAGACAGTTCGGCCATGCCCAGATCCAGCACATCGAGCAGGGTCTCGATCGCTCTGTCTGTTGTCTCTGGGCAGATGAGCATCATGTTGTGAAACGGCGTGATGATGGCGCCGCGATTGAGGCAGAAGAGGTGCAAGGCGTGCTCGACATCGCTGTGGGCATAGAGCAAGGCCTCAGTTCCATTCCGGGGCGGCTCGGCTGCCAAAACGATCTCGGCTCTAAGACCGACGCGAACAACGTGCCAGCCGAGCTTGTGGTGCGTGATGAGACCGGCCATGCCCTGCTCGAGACGCTCGGCCTTCGGCAAGGCCGCCGCATAAACGCTTTCGGTAAGGATGTGTTCGAGCACCGCGCGCATGGCGGCCAATTGCAGGGCATTGCCGGCCAGCGTCGTGCCGATGCCACTGTAGCCCGGTTCGCGACTCTTGAGATACTCCCGAATGCGGCCATCGACGCTGTCGCTCCAGCCGTAAATTGCGGCAGGTACGCCTCCAGAAATCGGTTTGCCCAATACGAAAAAGTCGGGTTCTAGGCCATGTGTCCCCGTATAGCCGCCGGGACCTGAGCTGATGGTATGCGTCTCATCAATGCACAGGAGCGTGCCGTACTTGCGGGTAAGCGCGCGGACGGCATCGAGAAATCCATCGGCGGGCAGGACCATGCCGCAATTCGTCATCACGGGCTCAGTCAGCACGAGTGCGACGTCGCCGCCCGAAAGAGCCGCTTCGAGTGCTGCCACATCGTTGAACTCGACGACGGCCGTGGTGGCCGTGACGTCGCGGACTTCACCGACGAGGCCAGGGCGGTTGCGCGGCTTGCCGTTTTCAAGCGCGACGAACGTGTCGTCCACTGCGCCATGATAGCAGCCATGAAAAACGAGGAGCTTCTTGCGCCCCGTTGCGGCACGGGCCCAGCGAATGACAGAGCGGTTGGCGTCGGAGGCTGTCGCCGTCACTTGCCAGTGCGGCAGACCAAAACGCTGCGTGAGAAGTTCCCCGACAATGGCGGCATCAGGGCTCGGCAGCATGGTCGTCAACCCCCGCTGCGCCTGAGTGCAGAGGGCGGTAGCGACTGCGGAGGGAGAATGCCCAAACATGGCGCCCGTGTCGCCCAGGCAGAAATCGAGATACGTGTTGCCGTCCGCGTCGGTGAGATCAATGCCGGAGGCCTTTTCCACAAAGAGCGGATAGGGTGTCCCCCAGTCGATCATCCAGTGCATCGGCACGCCATTGAGCCAGTGCTTGGCTGTGCGCTCGCCGAGTGCCCGCGAACGCGGCGTGCGGTCGGCAAACACGGATCGTTCACGCTGCAAGAGCGCGGCAATTCGGTCCGTCGGAATGGCGGTGGGTGTTGGCGACATGGGGCCAAGATGGGTTCGGGATGGGGCAGACGGCAGTGGGGCAAAGTCCAAACAAACTCTAGGCGGGCGGACAGTGCCGGGTCAAGCCAAGCACATGCTGGCAATTGACGCGCTCAGACGGCCTTGAGCAGCACGTGCTTCTTTTTGCCCAACGACAGCTTGACGACGCCGTCCGCGTTGACGTCATGCGATGTGATGAGAGCTTTTTCGTCGGTAACCGTTCGATCATTGACCTTGAGACCGCCACCCTGAACCTGGCGCCGAGCCTCCCCATTGGATTTGACGAGACCTGCCTTTACGAAGGCTGACAAAACTCCAAGACCAGGTCCCAATTCCGAAGCGGCGATTTCAACCGTCGGCAAGTCGATTGCAAGTTCGCCTTGTTCGAAGGTCCGCCGCGCGGTCTGTGCGGCCGCTTCAGCCTTGTCACGGCCATGCACCAGAGCCGTAGCTTCTGTAGCCAGGACCTTTTTGGCCTCATTGATTTCTGAACCGCCAAGCGCTGACAGTCGCGTGATTTCATCAAGCGGCAGCAGGGTGAACAACTTGAGGAAGCGCCCGACATCGCCGTCCTCGGTGTTGCGCCAGAATTGCCAGTACTCGTAGGCGCTGAGCTGCGCCTCATTAAGCCAGACCGCACCGGAAGCCGTCTTGCCCATCTTGGCGCCGGAGGATGTTGTGAGCAGTGGACACGTGAGCGCGTACAGCGGATGAGGAACTCCCATGCGGCGGCCGAGATCGATGCCCGTGACGATGTTGCCCCACTGGTCGGAGCCGCCCATCTGTGTGTTGCAGCCATAGCGGCGAGCGAGTTCGACGAAGTCATACGCCTGCAGCAACATGTAATTGAATTCGATGAAAGACAATTCCTGCTCGCGCTCGAGCCTGAGCCGCGCCGAATCCATGGTCAGCATCCGGTTGACGGAGAAGTGGCGTCCGACATCGCGAAGAAACTCGATATAATTGAGAGGGGCCAGCCACTCGGCGTTGTCGAGCATGATGGCGTCGCGGGGACCTGGCCCGAATTTCAAAAAGCGGTCGAAGACCTGGCGCAGGCTCTCCTTGTTGGCATCGATTTCTTCAATCGGGCGCAACTGGCGCGTCTCGTCCTTGCCGGACGGGTCACCGACCCGCGTGGTGCCGCCGCCCATGAGCGCGATCGGCCGACCTGCACCGGTCGCTTGCAGCCAATGCAGCATCATGATCGAAATGAGATGACCAACATGGAGAGAGGGTGCGGTGCAGTCGTAACCGACATAAGCGACAACCTTACCCTTCGCCGCGAGCGCATCCAGACCAGAAAGATCGGAAGCCTGATGGATGAAGCCCCGTTCGGTGAGGGATCGAAGAAAGTCGCTTCTGACGTCGGTCATGGACAATGCGGTCCGGCTTTTAAGATTTAGGGCGGGTGCGCGAATTCGCTCGGCTCGTGCGGCTAATGGCATAGGGTGGGAACGTGAGCAAGACGATGCGGGCGCTGGGCTTGATGAGCGGCACGTCGATGGACGGCATCAGCGTGGCACTAATTGCGACCGATGGGGAGGAACGTGTTGAACGCGGACCGGCCATGACCATCCCCTACAACTCGGATCAGCGCGCAGCGATCGCGCGC
>JAKALI010000323.1 GCA_021813195.1 Pseudomonadota bacterium | reverse complement strand
CACCTCGTCGATATCTGACGCCCGCGGCGGGACCGCCGCGATTCTCTCGCCCCAGCGAAATCCCAAACGTCAAGAATGGGGATTTGGAGACGGATACTTCCCTACTTTTGGTGTCGGCGATAACACTTGCAGTCCTTAAGGTTTTCGTTGTTTTCTTGTTATAAAACTTCTCAAGGGTCACGATTATCTTGGGCCCCAAGAACTGGGGCGGAGGGCCGAAGCCCATTCGTTGATTATGCTCAACGATTCGGGATGGAATTCCCTTCTTCTCGTCCAATCCGACTAGGGCCGAGTCAAGTACTTCCATGTCCTTTGAGTCAAGTGTAAGCCCTTCGCAAAGGAGCCGAAATTTTCTTTCGTCCAGAAATCTATATCGCCGCATGCTTGGTGCTCGTTGCTACGGCCCAACAGGCATAACGTCTGAAGTATGCGACGCTGGCAGGCGCCCGCACCAATGATAAGCTGGATGGCGGCATAAAGTTCAAAGGGGCGAGACCCTGGCAATTGCAAGCAGTACAGGAAAGCAGCACACACTGAGAGTGCCCCGCCGACTGCTCTAAAGATACTTCTTCGATGACCGTTCGTGGCCGATTGCGCCCCTCGCTGCCGCCACCCCCAGCCGGCCCAAAGCATTGAGCCAATCAGCCGAATAAGTCTAGTTACGCTTTGTACCTTCTGCAGTTTTGATATCGCTCGACCTCGGCAAACACCCCACGCTTCGCGGTCCTTCTGCGCACTACCACCGTATTCCAGTCTTTTTGTACCTTTTCGACCTCACGCCGCGCCTCAGCGAGAGTACCGAAATCTACCAACTTTTGCCCCCGCAAGTTTGTGTATGGGCCACGCAACGGCACACCCAAATCCCTCATAACTACCTGATACCGTTTCACTGAACCGCCCCCTTCGCAAATCACCGTTTCCAGGGGAACCCTGCTTTTTCACCGCCAAGCGATTCGACTAGCGCCATCCCCGCCCCAGCGATGCCACTCAACGGATTATTAGAGCAATAGCTGTTCACAAACGCCATGGCACTCTCCCCATCTTGGGGTCGCACTTGGCTGGGTCTGAATAATCCGCTGGCATTTGCGCTATTGTATCCAGTGAGGTAACCAAGAATCCATTGCAGACCCTGAAGCCGACCCGACTCGTATCGCTGTGTTTCAAGCCATTTTCCACATGACAATTCACCAGCACCCATGACGTAAAAGTGACCGCTTTCCAGCTGTTGAGCTTGAGCGGAGGTTACGACAAATAAAAGCAGCAGACCGGCTATTCGCATTGGTTAGAGTAAGCGGGGGTCTCTCGATATGCGGTCAAATATACGCCGATTTGAGTATTCACACATGCTCCGCCGCCAAGACATTTCAATACTGCTAATTGAGCTAAACAGCTGTATAGATTTAGTCGTGTAAACCGAGGTGCTACTCTTCGATAGCTGCTGTCGGCGCCTCGGAGCTCCGGCTCGCGTCCGCTATGGAGCGAGAGCACGAGTGTCCGGTCGTGGCCGAACTGAGACAGACGAATTGGCTTCCCGCTAACATTGTGCGTTGCACAAGCGCGAATCAATCACCGGTTTCGGATAACCCCTTTTCTTGCTTCGATAATGCGGTTGAAGTAGCCGTGGTTGCTCATCCTGGATGAAGATCACCACTACACCACCTGGAAATCACGCCAGTCGGTGGCAAATGCCTAGGAGCCGGCGCCCGGTACGACGGGGCGCGCAGAAACGGAGCGGCCCTAGTCGTTGATGAATGCCGAGCGTGCCGGCTCCGGGATATCGTCCAGGCGTACCAACGAACACTGATCGTCCTTGTAGACCGGATACTGAAGCAGTTCCGCGCGCGTCGGAAGCTCTACGTTTGCGGTGCGCGCTTTGGCGATCGCGCGCAGCACCAGGTCCCAGATCGGAGCGGACCAGCGCGGGTAGGCCGAGATCGCCGCAGTCCTAGCTCCTGCGAAACCGGCTTCGCGAACGCGCGCGCGGTAACCGGCGAGCGCCCCGCGCGACACGTTGTCGATTTTCGCGCGCGCGAGATCGCGCCGGCGGGATTCGTCACCGTTGCAAATCAATTCGACAATGATGTGCCCCGGTTGTTACAAACAAAAAGCCCAGCTTCGATACCGGGGGGTGCCGGGTGATGCCGAATCTATATCGGTACGTCACGCCATCGAGTTGTCACGTCGCCATATTCCAGTTTGGAACCGCGACTAGAGGTGGCGTGGCAGGTGTCTGGACAGACTATGCCGACGCCGATGCCCGGCAAGGCTAGGTCAGCGGGAGATTGGACGAGCATGTTCCTTTTGCGGTTCTCATTAGCTAATGCGTATAACGGTTATAACTTATAATTGGAACGGTCCGAAACAATGCAGGGTGACCGGCGGCCCTCGCAAGCCAAATACGACGTTGCCGCGGTGTGGAGGAAAATTCCGTGTTGAAGACTGAGGACGAGAAAATCGACATCGCTACGCTGCGTGCAATTGCCGCCCTGCAGCCCAGGGGAAGGGCCGAACTCGCCCGGGCTGCTGGAATCAAGCTGCCGAATTTGTCCGCATTCCTACGCACTGGGCTTGAGTCTCTAGTATCGAAGCCATTGCGCGATCGGTTCTTGAAGGAAATCGGACTTTCGGCCAGCGGCTGGCTCAGGGCCGGCTGCCACGTCTGGCGAACCAAGAATATTGACGACGCCATCATGGCGCTTCAGTGGTTTGTGCCGAACACCGAGCACGTTTTGGTGCGCGAGCTTCGAAGCGAGGAAGAATTGCTGGACGAGGGCGCGGCACTTGTGCACGTGTATCTACTCAAATGGATGTTCGATGAGCGACCGAGGCGGGTTCTCCTTCAACTACGGATTACCGAGCAAGCCGCCGTCGATGCAAGGCGGCGACTGATCCAATGCGGCGTCCTTGACGTCAAGGGTGGCAGCATCCGTGTCGTGCCCTTGGCGCCTGCCGACTACGAAACGTTGTCGGCCATCGGTGAAATCGGCAACAAGGCGTTCGACGACTTGTTTGACTGTGATGTCGAAACCACCTGGGACGCCGTGTTCAGGTTGCTGCCGGGACTATTCGGTTCGGCAGAGGTCGCGCTGGGGGTGCTCCAATCCCACGCCGCAGCAATTGCCGTGTCCAGCGCGACCAGGCGCGCGCGGGGTAGGAAAGGAGGATAGAGCGGTGCCGGGAGGGCGGGGGCGATGCTTCGTTTTCCTTCGGAAAACGCGTCAAGTGCGAATAAACGCGGATGCGATTCCTGGCTCGTAGAGTAATGTTGTCGGGCGCGTAGCAACGTCGATTAAGGTTTACTCCATCGAGGTTTGCTCCATCGATAACACGCACCGCCGCTCTGATTTAGTCGTTATCCCGAGCCGGCCTCTCGCAATCGTTCCCTTGCGGCCGTCACGCTTGCATCCTGTACAAGATTTCGGATTCGCCCGGAAGAATTCATTTCGAAAGCCGTCCAGGATAGCGAATGAGTTTCAATGATCTGTTGCTGGAATTGTGCCTCCGAGTAATGGTGATTCCACCTGGTCATTGCGGCCAGTATCAGCGCCCCTCGGCCACAACCTGGCGTTTCGCCCAGCCTTCACAAGACAAAAAATAGCGGTTGCTGGCGAGACTGCCACCCTGCGTGACCGCGGAAATGGTCGGTCAAACTGCCGCATTGGGCGAAAGGACTAGACCAAACGGATGGGTGGCGGTCATGGGCATTGCGTATTACCATGAACAATATAGGGGTATACGCTGATTTGCCAGGGCTGAAAAAACTGCTGCGAGCCCGATAGGGGCGCCGACGGCGCAAGCCACGTGACGAGGAGAGAGGGCAGGGTGCGCAGTGTTGGAACATGCCGGTTGCCCCGCCTCCTGCAAATCATAGCGTGCCTGGGCCACCGGTTTGATGCCGCATTGGCAGCCAGATCTGCTCAGGCCGCGCGGCCCCGTCTGGAGATTTTGCAATCTCAACCGGGGCGCCCGATGGTCCGTAGTAAATGGCCGTCCCCAAGTCCAGATCGAAATGCCGTCTCCCCAACACTAATGCGAAAAGCGATTTCGCGATGGGCGCAGCCTGTCGGGTGGATAGCGGCTGCAGCGGCATCGTCGGTCGCGCCATCGGCTTTCGCCGGTCAGTTCGACTGCCTTATCGAGCCGACGCAAACTGTCGAGGTAGCGAGCCCCGTCACCGGATTGCTGACTAGAATCAACGTCAAACGGGGTGACCGGGTCGCCAAAGGGCAGGTAGTGGCGTTGCTGGAGTCCCGTGCCGAGCAGGCGGCCGCTGAATTGGCGCGGTTCAAGTCAGAACAGCTCGGGCCGACGCAAATGGCCCAGAGCAAGATTGAATTTTCCCAACGCAAGTTCAACCGCCGTCGCGAAATGACGGCCGACAGGCTGATGTCGCCGCAGGAACGCGATGACGCCGAAGCCGAGCTCAAGCAGGCGGAATCCGAACTGCAGGTCGCAAAGGAAAACCGCCAGATCGCGCGAATCGAGTTTCAGCAGCAGAGCAGCCTGCTTGAATTGCGCACGATCCGCAGTCCTCTCGACGGCGTCGTTGTCGACCAGATGGCGTACCCGGGCGAAATCGTGGAGCCCGGCGGAAACAAGAAGTCCATCCTGAAGCTGGCGCAACTCGATCCGTTGCGGGTCCACGTCATTTTGCCGAAAGGTGTTTTCGGCAAACCGTCCGTTGGCATGACTGTCGATGTGAGCCCTGAAGTTCACGCCAAGAGCCGCTACGTCGCCAAGGTCAAGAGCATTGACCGGCTGATCGACGCGGCGAGCGGCACCTTCGTCGTTTATCTCGAATTGCCGAATTCGAGACTCGACATACCCGCAGGCGTGAAATGCAGAGCGACGTTTCCTGGTTTCTAGAGCGCGGCCGTGCCCAACGCAAGGCGCAAGGGAAAGTTCTTCGCATTTCAGGGATTTGAACAATCTGAGCAGAGTTTGGTCGTGACCAGGATCTGGAAGAAAAATTGCTTCCCCGGCGGAATTCGTCGCCGGTTCTCGATTGAATAAAGGGAATCGCCATGCGCAAGTCGACCGTCAAGAACGACCGCCCCGATCGGAGCAAGAGCTTTGCCGTATCGCCCCTGGTGTCGGCACTGATGCGGGTGTTCAGGCCTGCCGGAAGGCGCAGCAACGCCCTGGTTCGAACAACGCCAGTGCCGGTGATGCCGCCTTCCCCGCCTCCGATTCGATTTGAAACGATCGAGCCCCGGGTCCTTCTCTCCGGCGACGTCAATCCGGCACAGACGATCACGGGCTCGATCGACGTGCCGGGCGAGGTGGACCAATATGGTTTTACCCTCGCTCAGAACACGCGCATCGTCTTTGATTCCCTGACCAACAGCTCCAGTTTCAATTGGAGTCTCACGGGACCCAAAGGTGCCGAGGTCGCAAATCGAAACTTCTCCAGTTCGGATTCGATTGACGCTGTGGGCAGCCCGCTGCTCGATCTTGCAGCCGGCGACTACACCATCACAGTCGACGGCGTCACCGATACGACGGGAA
>JAKALI010000322.1 GCA_021813195.1 Pseudomonadota bacterium | reverse complement strand
GGCGATGACGGCCAGGGCCAGCACGGTGGCCGCTGCCGGCAGCATCAGGGCGTGGGTCGGCGTGCCCAGGCTGAGCAGCATGGCGCCGAACCCGGTGCCGATCAATCCGCCGAGACTCCATCCGGCGTGGAACGACGACATGATCGCCGATCCGCAGGAACGGGCACGTGTAAGTCGAGAAATCGACGTGAAAGTTCGCGACTTTAAGAACCTTCTTGAGGCGTTCTACTGTCAGAAAGACTCAGCTGGGGAATTTGATGGACAGGTCACCAAGTACAGAGCGCGCCTCTTTGCTTCGCGAGTTGTCCAGCTATTCGGCTTTAGCACCGTAGATCAAGGCAGGCACGACGACCTTGTAGACTACGAGCGGCGGGTCTTTGCATTTCAGCATTATCTTTCATCGGCAAATGGTCTCGCCGAACCAGCGAAGTTGCACGGCGCGCTGATGGAATGCGCGAAGAGCTGTGAAGCCATCTTGAAAGCGCTCATTCTCTTCTACAGCGCGCTGGCCAATTACGAACCGGGGCAACCCGGCGGACTCGGCCCAGACGCTCGGGCCGAATTCGACGCGCTCCGAGGCCAATGGGAAGGCAAAGGGTTCGGACTGCTTCTTGGCGGGCTGAGTCGCTTGAACGAGCGAGAGGATCTCCGGAGGATGACACTCCTGCACCTGGGACGAGAGGCGATCTGGCCAGGCAGAACGGAGTTGCCAATCTTCGAGGGATTGAACCGGTTGCGGGTCTGGCGAGATCGCTACGCTCATCCGTATCCAATGCCGCTTGCTGATGCCGATGCCCTTATTCAGGACTTCATGGATTTTCTGCGATGGCTCAGGGATCCCGAAGCTCACCGCGGAGCCTGGAGGATCTTCCCTGCTGTGCTGACTCTGAATCTTGTCAGCACCAATGTGTGTGGAATCTCAAGTCTGAAGTACACACTCTGAGCTTGACCCGTTTCCGTGGACGGTTTAGTTACGCTACTTGAGTCACGAGTGCTTGCCGTTCAAAGGCCGCCGGACTGATGCGCCCGACGGTCGAATGCCGACGCCGTTGGTTATAGAACACTTCGATGTAATCGAACAACTCCATCTTCGCGTCGGCGTTGCTGGCGAACTGGTCGGCCAGCTCGTTCTTGACGGTCGAGAAGAAGCTTTCCATGACCGCGTTGTCGTAGCAATTGCCGCGGCGGCTCATGCTGCACACGATGCCGTGCGCGTCGAGCACGTCTTGGTAGTCCTCGCTCGCGTACGTGCAGCCTTGGTCCGAGTGATGGAGCAGGCCGCTGCCCGGACACCGCCGTTTCAGCGCCATCTCCAGCGCCTTGATGGTCAGGTGGCGATCATTCACCGCGCTGACCGCCCAGCCGACGACGAACCGCGAGAACAGATCCAGGATCACTGCCAAGTAGAGCTTGCTGCTCGTGCCGATGACGAACTCAGTGGTGTCGCCCACCCAGCGTTGATTCGGCGCGTCGGCCTTGAACTGGCGATCCAACAGATTCGCGGCCACCGGCTGATCGTGCTCGCTCATCGTGGTGTGTTTGTACCGCTTGCGCACCCGCGCTTTGAGGCCCGCCTCCTGCATGAGCCGCACCACGCGCTTGCGACTCACGCGCTCGTGCAGGTCGATCAAATCGTCATGCACGCGCGGGCTGCCGTAGTTACGACGGCTGTCGACGAACGACGTCTGCACGAGCAGCTTCAGTCGACGATCGTCGCGTGCGTGCTGCGATTCGGGGCGCGCCTGCCACGCGTAAAACCCCGTGGACGTCACCTCGAGATTGCGGCACAGCGTAACCACGGGATAGTGGGCCTTCTCCGTCACGATCCAGGCGAATTTCAGTCCTGGTCTTTCACGAAGAAGGCCGCGGCTTTTTTTAGGATCTCGCGATCCATCCGCAATTGCCGATTCTCTTTGCGTAACCGCGCCAACTCCGCGCGCTCGTCGGTCGTCAGGCCGGTCTTGCCGGCCGTCCGATCCGCGCGCGCGTGCCGGACCCAATTCGCCAACGCGGAGGCCGTCAGATCGAGCTCGCGGGCCACCGCGCCGATCGTCCGGCCTTCGTCGAGCACCAGCCGGACGGCCCCGGCCATGAACTCCTCACTGAACTGCCGTCGTACCCGTCGCCCGCTCTTTGCCATTCTGCCCATCGTATCCACCTTTCAAAAGGTGTCCACGAAACCGGGGCAAGCTCAAGGTCGCTGAAACCCTCTTCGGAACCAACCGATCTCGGGAAAGGCACCGGGATTCCGATTCTGAATCCGGCAAGCCCTCTGCAGAGCTGTGAGGAACGCCTCTCCACTTCGTTACCCGGGAGGCAAGTGGAGGATAGCCCCGTTCTTTCGGAGCCTGATCGGGCTAAATTTTGCGATGCCGCCTTTGTACGTTGAACCCTACGGCGGCGGAGGCAGCTTGGCGCTGAGCCTCTTGTTTGAGGGGCTTGTGAAGGAGATCGTCATCAACGATCTCGATCCCGCCATCCATGCGTTTTGGAAGAGCACGCTGCAGGATTCCGCGGATTTCGCTGAACGAATTAGGACTGTTCCCTTGTCCCCGAGAGAGTGGCGACGTCAACGTCAGATCTATCAGCATGGCGCTAGAGCTGGGTACCGCGCGCTCGGATTTGCGATGTTCTACCTCAATCGCACGAATCATTCCGGCATCATGAATGCTGGCATGATCGGCGGGAGGGACCAGCTTGGCGAATGGAAGCTCGACGCCCGTTTCAATAGAGCCGAACTCGTGAATAGAGTGGAAAAGATCGCCCGATTTAGGGACAGGATCCATGTCTCTGGCGTGGATGCTCTGGATTGCCTCAAGCGCTATCGTCGTCGCGCTGACGTTCTCTTTTATCTGGATCCTCCGTACTTTCGCGCAGGTAGGGACCTTTACATGAATGCCTACCGGCCTGACGATCACGCAAACGTCCGAGATGCCATGGTCGCACTCAAGAAACCTTGTGTAGTCTCGTACGACGACGTGCCTCAGGTGCGACGGCTGTATAGCGAGCTAACAGCCAGGCGCCTGCACCTACTTCACACGGCACGTACTCCGCGCCTCGGGCGCGAGGTCCTGTTCTTTTCGGACGGCCTCAGAATTCCGCGAAAGTACAGACGCTCCAAGGTTTCAAGGCAGGACTGAGGGGCTTGGCTGCGGAGGCAGGCACTGGGGCCGCTCAGAGCCGGTTCTAGGTGCCCGTAGGATTTGAATTCATGGCTGAACTGAAAGCGAAGCGCGGCGTTCTCCGCCTCGGCATTACTGGCTTGGTGTCGCTCGACGCGGACGTCGTAACCGCCGATGTTGTCGGTCTGAAAGCATTCGGAATGCTGGCTCTGCCCGCAAGCTGGGTTCCAGCGTTCTTTGTCGTTGATCATAAGGCTGAGTCACACAGAGAATTCTCAGATCTCTGCATCGAGGCGACGAATCGATGTGGAATCGGCAGTCAAGTCATTGTTCGGTCGAGCGGCGTCGGCGAGACAATGCAGCTCCGGGGCAAGTTTGATTCTCGTGTCTGCTCGCGCGACGACATCCCGGACGCGATTCGGGAGCTGACTTTACGCGTACCGGCGCCTGGCCCACCGGTTCACTGGATAGTTCAGGCCTACGTCCGAACGGCGAGACGAGGCCACTTGTCAAACGAACGGCATTTCAGTTACGAGCCGAGGGACTGGGTGGCGGAAGTAGAGATCGATGGCAACCGGCCCGGCTATACGGCTCCCATAGCGGTGCGGACTTGGCGTGACGGGACAGTCGTTGCTGATGCGGAGTTGCACTGTACGTCTGAGCCACAGATCACACTTCAACTCAAGAACGTAGGCTTGTGGGGTATGGGGGTCTCCCAACGGCTTCACTTTGAATGGATCTGGAGTGGTTCGCGCTTGTTCGTTGTACAGGCCGACATTGCTGAACCCATCTCGGGTGTTCTGCCGGCGACATTGCGGCCTCACGCTGTTCGCGCCATTGATGTTCCGCGTCTCTCATCGTTTACGCCGGCGACCGATGAACAATTCTCCACACTTGCCAAGTTGAGGAACGCGAAACTCTACAGGGAGCTTGGCTACACGATGCCTCAGTTCTTTGTACTTACTGATTCTTCAATTGTTAGAGGCATCGTTAATGGAGTCGTGCCCGATCGGGTAAGGAAAGATCTTCATGAACTAACCAAGCGTCCATTGGTGATCCGAACGGACGGCGTCTCCATACCAATGGACAAAAGAGAGATGCTTCCAAGGAGCGACGAGCTTCGCTCTGAAGAAGAAGCAGTGAACTGGCTGAGCACGGTCCTCGGCGAAAAAGTGCGAACAGGCGATCTCGCGGCAACGCCGTTGTGCTTAATAGCCCATCACTTCATTCCGTCGGTGGCCTCTGCATGGGCGCGAGCGGAGCCAGGTAAGCGTATGGTCCGAATCGAAGCCCTCTGGGGTCTGCCCGAAGGGCTGTATTGGTACTCACACGACACATTCGAGGTAGACATCGAAGCGAAGAGAGTCACGGAGCGGCTGAGATATAAGGGGACCTTCTTCGGTGCAGATCCATCAGGCAAGTGGATCGCCCATCGTACTCAGCCGCCGGCCGACTGGCGTAGGAGTATTAGGCTAACCAAGTGGATCATGGAGATCGCAGAAACGACGCGGCGCATCGCTGATCGAGAGGGCCATCCTGTGTCGGTTATGTGGCTGATCGACAATCATCCTGACGCCAGCAGACACCGGGTTCTTCCTTGGTATCACGCCAAGTCAGCTCTGGGGGCGCACCCGAAAGCCGCACCGCGTCGAAAGTACACGACGGCTCACGACCACAAAATAGAAGGACGTGCCGATTGGGACGCGCTACGCGCAGCCGTCCAAGCGGGGCGCCACATAGAAAGGGTGGTGGTAGCACCGACAGAACCCGAGTTGATTCGCGATCGGCCTTTTGCAGAGGATCTGGCCTCGCTCGCGGCGAGGAACGGTATTGTCGTTGAGTTGGCCGGCGGCCTCCTCTCCCATGCGTTCTACGTGCTCCAGAGACACGGTGTCCACGTTGAGTGCGTGGGATTGTTCGGCACAGATGTTGAGGTCGCTGAGTACAACAAACTGGTAAGGGATAACGTGCCTGCGACGATTGAGGCTCGCGGGGAACACGTAGAGGTGATCCGACTGAGCGGACCTGCGCTGCTAGAGGCTCTTAGAAAGAAACTTGTCGAGGAGGCGTTTGAGGCTCTAGACGCCAAGGCTGGAGAGGAGTTAATTGGCGAGTTGGCAGATGTCCAAGAAGTGGTTCGCGCCATCGCCGCGGCACTCGGTGTGCCATTCGAGCAGATTGAGGCAGAGCGCGGTGACAAACGCTCAAAACGCGGAGGCTTTGATCGGGGCCTGATGTTGACCACGACGGCCGCTCCGCACTCCCTCGCCGACTCTGGCAAGCCTGCCGCCACCGCACTGACGACCAGTCTGAGCGATGAGTCGGTGTCGCTAATAAAATCGGCAGAATTGCCTAGCGTGACACCCTACCGCAAGCCAGACCTCAGAAAGGTAGGCGC
>JAKALI010000321.1 GCA_021813195.1 Pseudomonadota bacterium | reverse complement strand
GCACATCCACTCCGCGCATCCGCATCGCTCCAGACGTTGTCGATGGCGTACTGTGCATGATGTGAGGCGCTTTTCAACAGCCTGTTAAGGCGCCCGCAGATTATTGAGTGATAGTGACATCCCGCTGGGCCGTGCGGCTGATGCAAAGATCGTACGCGCAAAGTGTCCCTGTCGGCTAACGGCTCGAGACCGAACAAAATAGAGAGAAAATGCGGGAATCTCGATCTGGCGATTAGCCGGAATCGAGCACGACGGAAGTGGATTCGGCAACACCCTTGTATTCACCCGGGGCTAACTCTACTTTGCAGTGTTGCATGGAGGTAACCCAATGGGGCATACTGAGCCATGCAGACCGTTGTCGAAACGCCGGTGTTCTTGCGTCGTGCGGAGAAATTGCTTAGCCCGGACGAGCACGATGAGCTCATCGCCTATCTTGCGCTGCATCCCTTAGCCGGTGACGAGATCGTCGGTACGGGAGGTGTCCGCAAGGTGCGGTTCGCCGGCAAGGGAAAAGGGAAGTCGGGCGGTGTACGGGAAATCTATTACTACTACGATCAGGACATGCCGATTTATGCATTGTTGATTTACGCCAAGAACGAAAGAGTAGACATCACACCGGAGCAGAGAAGGGCGGTGGCGTCGTTTGCGGCGGCAATCAAAGCATTGAGGAAGGGAACATGAGCAAGTTGGGTAATGAGTTGGTTAGATCGATGGCGCAGGCACTTGCCCACGCGCAAGGCAAGCGTACGCGCGCTCGCGTACACAAAATCGTGGTCGAGCCGAAGGATATCCAGAGAGCGCGTAAGGCGCTCGGTCTGTCGCAAGACGAGTTTGCGGATGCTTTTGGTGTCAGCGCGTCGACGCTGCGCAAGTGGGAACAGGGCCAGCGAAGTCCCACAGGTGCTGCGAAGACGTTGCTCAAAATCATTGAGCGTGAACCGAAGGCCGTGATTCGCGCTCTCAAGGCGGCTTAGAGTCAATGCGCACTTGATGCGGGAATTTTGCGGGAATCAGTCGTGCTCAGTTGTGCTCAGTAGTGCAAAATGGCAACGGGCGCTCCACGGCAAGTGACTGATTAGACGGCGATTAAATCTCCAGTTTTGCGCTCATAATGCCGAGGTCGAGGGTTCGAGTCCCTCTCTCACCACCATGGAATCAATATGTTACAGATTCCATCCCAGCAGGTAATTTTCCGTAAGTGCAGGGTAAGTGCAAGTGCGCCTCAAGGCACCGGACCGCCGCCGCAAAAAGTGCAGGTGCTTGGTGCACGGTAGCGGTGAAGTGACTTCGAACCAGGGGGTCGGCGGTTCGAATCCGTCCGGGCGCGCCAATTTAACTCGGTCCATCCAATCAATCAGTTGGTAATTCCTCTGTCAACGATCCGGCGCCGAAGCCAGGTGGTTGCGGGACTTCGAGCACTTGTGGCGTCTCGCTCGACCCGCGCCCACGTCAGCGTAACAGCAGACGTTTCTTCTCCTCGAATTCCTGCTTGTCGATCTCACCTTTGGCGAAGCGTTCCTCGAGAATCTCGAGGGCGCGCCGACTTGAGCCTTGGCCGGATGGATCACCCCGATGGGACCACCAGGGCGGTGCGAAGCCGAACACGCGCAGCAGCGCCAAGCCGATCATCGCGGCAATCACCAGGAACACGATCATGATGATCGGGCCGAAGATCATTCCAAACCAGGGCATGGGCCACCAATTTTGCGGCATGGTCGTCTCCATCGATTGCGAGTCCTTATCTGCACGGCGATCGCATGTCGCTGCGGGCTCAAGGACGACGTCGCGGTTGCAGAGGAGCGAGGATCGACCTCGCCCATGCACGAGCACCGGTCCGGGTGATGCTCACGGGGCCCGATCATGGCGCGAGAGCCGCCGTGGATCTGGGGGCGCGACGGGCAGCCCGGCGGCCCGCCATTCGGGATACCCATCCTCCAGGCGCCTCGCCTTGAACCCGCGGCCGCGGAGCAAAGCGACCGCTTCGAACGCGAGCACGCAATACGGGCCGCGGCAGTAGGCCACGATCTCGCGGTTCCTCGGGATCTCGCGCAGCCGGCGCGAGAGCTCCCGCAGAGGAATGTTAATCGCCTGCGGCAGATGCCCGGCGGTGTATTCGTCCGCGGGCCGCACGTCGAGCACCGTGACGAGATCCTCCTTCAGGCATCGCGTCAGCTCCTTGCGGCCCATCGGCTCCAGCGCATCGCGGGCGTGGAAGTAACGCCCGACTACCTCGCGCACCAGCAGCGAGTTGCGCTCGGCGACCCTGCGCAATGCGGCCAGCGCATGGAGCACGGCCGGATCGCTCAGGCTGTAGAGGACGCGGTTGCCGTCCCGCCGCGAGGCGAGCAGTCCCGCCCCGCGCATCAGCCGCAGATGCTGCGAGGCGTTGGCGATCGAGAGGGCGGTGGACGTGGCGACAGCCTCGACGCTGCGCTCTCCCTGCGCCAGATGCTCAAGGATCTCCAGCCGATGCGGATGGCCGAGCGCCTTGGCGACACCGGCCAACCCGGTGAGCACTGCAAGCTTGGGATTTTCGCTTGACATGGCCATTCATTTGTGAAAACTATTCAATAGAGTTATTGAATTTAGAGGCCCTGTCAAGCATCTGATCGTCGGTCCTGCCGGCCGCGTGATGGTCGCGGCGGGAGACGGAGGTACAAACATGAAGCTACTCTTCATCCTCAACGATCCGCCCTACGGCACGGAGCGCTGCTACAACGCGCTGCGCCTCGCCAATGCCGTCGCCAAGAAGGATCCATCGGCCGAGATCACGGTCTTCCTCATGGCCGATGCCGTTTCATGCGGAAAGCGGGGTCAGAAGACGCCGGAGGGTTATTACAGCCTGGAGCGCATGCTGAAGCGCTTCGCCGGCGGCGTCCACAAGGTTCTTCTCTGCGGCACCTGCATGGATGCGCGAGGAATAGCGGAAACCGAGCTCATCGAAGGCGCTCAGCGCGGCACGATGGATGAGCTTGCAGCGCTCACGATCGGCGCCGACAAGACGCTGGTGTTTTAGCCGAGCGACGGCAGGGCGGTGACCCGGAACGGCACCATCGGCGGTAGACGGCCGTGAGATCGATCTATCTCGACTTCAACGCAAGCACGCCGATCGATCCGGCGGTCGCTGCGGCCATGCGGCCGCTCGTCGCGGATGCCTTCGGCAATCCGTCGAGCGCTCACTGGGCGGGCGCGACCGCAAAGGCGGCGTTGGAGAACGCCCGCTCCGAGGTCGCAGCGCTGCTCCGTTGCGCGGCCGATGAGATCGTGTTCACGAGCGGCGGCAGCGAGGCGAACAATCTCGCGCTAAAGGGCCTGTACTTCCCGCGTCGCGATCGGTCCTCGCATATCGTCACCTCGCAGATCGAGCATCCCGCCATTCTCGCGCCATGCCGGTTTCTCGAGCGGCTCGGGGTGGCGGTGACCTACGTTCCCGTGGACCGAACCGGTCGCGTCGACCCCGACGATATCCGCAATGCGATCACCCGGGACACGTTTCTGATCAGCATCATGCATGCCAACAACGAGGTCGGCACGGTCCAGCCGGTCGCCGAGATCGCGAAGATCGCGCATGCGCATGGGATACCCTTGCATACGGACGCCGCGCAATCCGCCGGCAAGATACCGACGAACGTGGATGAGCTCGGCGTCGATCTGCTTTCGGTCGCCGGCCACAAGCTCTACGCGCCGAAGGGGATCGGCGCCCTCTACATCCGCCACGGCCTCGTGCTCGAGCCCCTGATCCACGGTGCCGGGCACGAGGGCGGGCGTCGCGCGGGCACCGAGAGCGCTGTGTTGGCCGCGAGTCTCGGAAAGGCGTGCGAGATCGCAGGACCAGACCTCGGCCTGCCGGCGACGCGACGCTTGCGCGATCGCTTCTGGGATCGCTTGCGCGCGGTGTTCGGCGATCGCGTCACCCTGAATGGCCACATCGATGAGCGGCTGCCGAACACGCTGAACGTGTCGTTTGCGGGGCAGGTCGGTGCCGACATCCTGGCAAGGATGCCGGAAGTCGCCGCATCGACCGGATCGGCGTGCCACTCTGGGCGGGTCATGTTGTCGCCGGTCCTCGAGGCCATGGGGATCTCACCGGAAGCCGGCTTGGGTGCAATCCGCCTCAGCCTTGGGCGCGGGACGACGGAGGAGGAGATCGAGCAGGTCGTCGATCGACTGCACCGGCTGCTCGCTTGAGCGGGACGATAGCCCCCGCGCGATCGACGGCGCGCTGATCTGCACGGCGCGCCTCGCGCGGTGCCATAACGACAAGTCTCTCCCGGCGACCGATCAATCAGCCGACCGGAGCAGGAACCTGGGGCGTTGTGTCAAGGTCGATCAAGCGCAGCCTCAGCGCATTGCCGATGACGGACACCGAACTCAGGCTCATCGCGCCTGCGGCGATCATGGGGCTCAGGAGCAGTCCGAAAACCGGATACAGTGCGCCGGCGGCAATCGGGATGCCGATCACGTTGTAGATGAAGGCGAGGAAGAGGTTCTGGCGGATATTGCGCATGGTGGCGCGGCTGAGCACGCGGGCCCGCACGATTCCTGTCAGGTCGCCCTTGACCAGGGTTACACCGGCGCTCTGCATGGCCACATCGGTCCCCGTTCCCATTGCAATGCCGACTTCGGCTGCGGCGAGGGCCGGCGCGTCGTTCACGCCGTCGCCGGCCATGGCGACCGCTCGCCCTTCGTCGCGCAGGCGCTGCACGATGACATTCTTTTGATCCGGGAGCACCTGAGCCTCGATATCGTTGATCCCGAGCCGGCGCGCGACGGCTTCAGCCGTGGCGCGATGATCCCCCGTGACCATCACGATCCGGATACCTGCGTGCCTGAGCGCCTCGAGTGCAGCGGGTGTGCTCGGTTTCACCGGGTCGGCGACGGCGATGATGCCTGCGGGCCGGCCATCGATCGCCACGAACATCGCGGTCGCTCCGTCGCTTCGCAATCGCTCTGCCGCCGCCTCGAGACTCGCGTGTGGAATCGAAAGAGAGTCGAGCAGCGCGATGTTGCCCACGGCGACCGTGCGTCCGTTGACGGTCCCGATGACGCCCTTGCCTGTCTCCGAGCGAAAATCGACCACGCTTTGCAGCGCAAGACCCCTCTCGTTCGCCGCCGCGGCAACGGCGGCGGCGAGGGGATGTTCGCTCGAGCGTTCGAGGCTCGCCGCAAGGGCGAGCACAGCGGTCTCATCGTATCCTTCCCCCGGAACAACGGCCACCACCCGCGGCTTGCCTTCGGTCAACGTCCCGGTCTTGTCCACGACGAGGGTGTCGATCTTTTCGAGTCGCTCGAGCGCCTCGGCGTTCTTGATCAGCACGCCGGCCGTGGCTCCCTTGCCGACACCGACCATCACCGACATCGGAGTCGCGAGCCCGAGCGCACAAGGGCACGCAATGATGAGCACAGACACCGCCGCAACCAGCGCGTAGGCAAGCTGCGGCGGCGGTCCCAGCAGCATCCACGTGACGAATGCGACAACGGCAATCACGATGACGGCCGGCACGAACCAGGAAGACGCGAGAG
>JAKALI010000320.1 GCA_021813195.1 Pseudomonadota bacterium | reverse complement strand
AGTTTTTGGCCTCGGCAGCGTCGGCGCGCGGGTGCGCTCAAACGTCGGCTTCAAGGTCGCCGGCGTGCTGGGTGTGCTCGATGCCGACCAAGGTGATGTCGCACCGGCGGGGCAGGAACTTGCGCGGCTGGACGCGCGCGACATCGAGGCTCAGGTCGCCGTGATGGAGGCCGGTATTGCTCAGGCGCAAGCCAACATCGCCAAGGCCAGGGCGGATGTGACGGCCGCCACCGCCAACCTCGCCAATGCAAAGGCGATGAGCGCCCGTCGCACCAGTCTCGCGGACAAAGGTGTTGTGTCGACGGAGGAGGCCGAGACCAACCGGACAGCCGTCGACGTTGCCGCGGCAAATTTGGTGGAAGCGGAGAGCGGCGTGGCCGTGGCGGAAGCGGCGCTCCAATCCGCCAAGGCCCAGGTAGCGTCCACGCAGGCCACCCTCGCCAACTACACCTTGTTTGCCCCCTACGACGCCTGGGTGGTGTCGCGCAATCTCGAGCTCGGCAGCGCGGTCAACGTCGGTCAGGCGGTGTTCACGCTGGTGGCGGCAAACAGCGTTTGGGTCGAAGGCTATATCGACGAACGGCTCGCCGGAGGGCTGAGCGTCGGCCAGCCGGCCGAGATCGTCCTGCGCTCCGATCCGAATACCCGCTTGCCCGGTCACGTGGCGCGGATCGAAATCCAGAGCGACTCGGTGAACGAAGAGCGGCTGGTCGATGTCGCCTTCGACAAGATTCCGGCAAACATCCATCTCGCCGAACAGGCGGAGGTGGTGGTCACCGCCGGCACTTTGCCACGGGCGATATTGGTGCCTCCCACCGCAGTCCTGGCTCAGAAACAAGGGCGTGGCACGGTCTGGACGGTCGAGGACGGTCGGCTGGGCCAACAGCAGGTTGCCTTTGGGCTCCCGCTTCTCGATGGCAAGCTGCCGATCATTGGCGGCGTGCCGGACAACGCCCGCGTGGTTACAGCGTTGGCCAAGGGCCTCCGCATCGGCCGTTCGGCTCGGATTGTGCAGGGCCAGACGCCATGAACCTCGCGGTCCGCGACATCCGGCACAACCTGCCGCGTTTCCTGCTCACCGGGCTGGGGCTTGGCGGGTTGCTCGGCATCGTGCTCGTCATGGTCGGGATTTACGAGGGTGCGCTCGACGACGCTCTTCGTCTTCCGCGTGCGTCCAGTCCCGACCTTTGGGTCGTCCAGCCGCTCACAATGGGGCCCTTCGCCGAAGGATCGCGCATACCGCGCGACACGCGCGATCTCGTCAGGCGGATTCCAGGCGTGGCCGCGGCCGGTGCAGTGACCTTCCAGACCGTGCAGACGACCGCCAACGGCAAGCCGCTCCGGCTCTACATCCAGGGCTACGAGCCGGGACGTCTCGGCGGGCCAGCAGCGTTGGTCACCGGTCACGAGAGCACCGCGAGCCATTTCCAGATCGTGGTCGATACCACCTCCGGGCTCCGCCTCGGCGACCGGGTGCCGCTCGGACCGTACGACGATCTCTACACGGTTGTTGGATTGACGAAGGGCATGACCAACTCCTCGGGCGATCCGGTGGCCTGGCTCACGCTGCTCGACGCGCAGGCGATCCAGTTTGCCGTCGCCCCGCCGCTTCAACGGCGCGAAGAAGCAGCGGGCCGCAGCGCGGCCGTCACCGGCGATGTCAACGCCGTGCTCGTGCAGCTCTATCCGGGTGTGTCGAAGGAAAGCGTCGCTCAGGAGATTGGCCGCTGGAAGCACCTGTCGGCGGTAACCGAGCAGCAGGAGGAGGATTTCCTCACCCGCTTCATCATTTCGCGGATGCAGAAGCAGCTCGGCATGTTCCTGGCAATCCTGATCGGGGTCTCGACCGCGATCATTGCGCTCATCATCTACACACTGACCATGGACAAATTGCGCTCGATCGCAACCCTGAAGCTGGTCGGCGCTCCAGACCGCACGATCATCGGCCTGGTCGTGCAGCAGGCCCTGATCCTTGGCGTCACCGGCTTTGGTCTGGGCATCGGGTTTTTTCAAGTCCTGAGAGGCTACACACCGCGGCGGCTCGTCATGGAGCCGTTTGATGTCACGCTCATCTTTGGCATCGTCGTCGTGATGTGCCTGCTGGCCTCCGCCCTCAGCGTGCGTGTCGCCGTGAAGGTCGACCCGGCCACGGCGCTGGCTTCGGGGTAGTCCCGTGCTGGACACCCCCCGCCCCAAGCCGCTCGTCGAGCTGCGCTCCATCTCGAAGCACTTCGGCGCGGGCCCGACACGCGTCGATGCGCTGGTCGATGTGTCGATGTCGATCTTTTCGGGAGAAGCCGTCGGCCTCGTCGGCGCCAGCGGTTCGGGCAAGAGCACCTCGCTCAGCATCATCGGCTGCGTCACCGAGCCGAGCAGCGGCTGGATGTCCCTCGATGGCGAGGTGGTCTACGACGGAGAATGGCTCAAACCCGATCTCCGGCGCCTCCGGCTCCAGAAGATCGGCTTCATCTTCCAGACGCACAATCTCCTGCCCTTCCTCACCGGTATCGAGAACGTGATGGAGGTGATGGAACTCAACGGCGTTGCAGCCGCGCAGGCCAAGCTCCGGGCGGACGCCTTGCTTCAGTACCTCGAAGTGGCTGGCCGCGGGCATGCGATGCCCAGCGCCCTTTCCGGTGGCGAGGCGCAGCGGGTCGCGATCGCCCGGGCCCTGGCGAACGGGCCGCGCATCATCCTTGCCGACGAGCCGACGGCCCCGCTCGATTCGCAGCGTGCCGGGATCGTGATGGATCTCTTGCGCCGGATCGCCACCGAGCACGACGCGGCCGTCATCGTCGTGACCCACGATGAGAGCCTGTTCGACCGATTCGACCGGATCTTCCACCTGAGGGACGGCCGGCTGGTCGCGCCGCAGACGACCGCGGCCGCGTCACCCCATCCGGCCTCGCCGGAAGCCGCCAGCACCGTCGGCGTCGGATAACGTTGCCACTGCCAATTCCAGTCGCCTGCCGGAAGGTCCCCGTGATCGCAGCATGGCGCCCCGACAATCGCCGGACCCGCGGTATCCGCGTTCACCCTCCGGTGGTGCTCATGTGGCGGGAGAGCGCCGGTCGCTGGCGCCCACGGTCGATGACGAAGTCGTGGCCTTTCGGCTTGCGCCCGATCCCTTCCCCGATCGCTGCCTGGAGCAGTTCGTCCCCCTCCGACGCCCTGAGCGGCACGCGCAGCTCGAGGGCATCCTCGTGGCCAAGGCAGGTATAGAGCGCCCCGGTGCAGGTCACCCGCACGCGGTTGCAGGCTTCACAGAAATTGTGGGTGAGCGGGGTGATGAAGCCCAGCCGCCCGCCGGTCTCGGCAATGCGCACATAGCGCGCCGGCCCGCCGGTCGTGTCGGGGATGTCGGAAAGCGTCCAGCGCTGGGACAGCCGCGCCCGTACCTGGCTCAGCGGCAGGTACTGGTCGGTGCGGTCGGCACCCACCTCGCCGAGCGGCATGATCTCTATCAGGGTGAGGTCCATGCCGGCGCCATGGGTCCAGCGGATCAGCCCATCGACCTCGTCGGCGTTGACGTCCTTGAGCACCACGGTGTTGATCTTGATCGACAGGCCGGCTGCGCGCGCGGCGGCGATGCCGTCGAGCACCTTGTCGAGTTCACCCCAGCGGGTGATGGCGCCGAACCTCGCCGGATCCAGGGTATCGATCGAGACGTTGATCCGCCGCACGCCGGCCTCGGCCAGCTCACCGGCGAAACGGGCAAGCTGCGAGCCATTGGTGGTGAGCGTCAGTTCGTCGAGATCGCCTGTTTTCAAGTGACGCGACAACGAGCGGACCAGAGTCATCACGTTCTTGCGCACGAGAGGCTCGCCGCCCGTGAGTCTCAGCTTGCGTATGCCGCGGGCGATGAAGGCCGAGCACAGGCGGTCCAGCTCCTCGAGGCTGAGCAGATCCTTCCTGGGCAGAAAGGCCATGTCTTCGGCCATGCAGTAGACGCAGCGGAAATCGCAGCGATCGGTGACCGAGACGCGCAGATATGTGATCTCCCGGCCGAAGCGGTCGATGAGAGGGCCATGAGGATAGCTCACGCTCGCGTCGTCAAACCTGCGCGGCCATGCCATGCGTCTTTTGCTCCGGGAGCACGGGAGGATATTTCAGCACGAGTCGCCCGGATTATGATTCGCCCAGACCATGCAGTAGCCCTGTGGTTCAACCTGGCCTGCAACAACCTGGCAATTTCCCGTGTTCCCGGGTTGATCGACACGAATGTAGTGAGAGCAGGTTCCGCAGCGCTTGTCTCCGTCCGGGTGATCCCTGTAGGAGACAGCCTCTTTCGGCAGCTTGTCGTCGGCGCGAGCCGGGATACGTCCGGCAGCAACGGCAAAGAGAGCGCCGACAGACGACAGGATCCAAGACCGACGGCTGAGACCCGCCAGCCGTCCGGATGGGACACCGCCTGAGACGGTTTGAGGTTCACGACGGGTATTCATGCGCGGCTCGCCGTCGACATTTCTTCGGGGAAACTGTCAGCGCCGGACCGGACGATCGGAACCGAGCCACCGACGCGCGTCTTCTCCACCGCCTCTCGCAGCGCCTCGGCCACGGCCTTCAGGTACGGGCTTCCGCTGCCGCCGAGCAGATCGCAGAAGCGGTCCAGCCAAGGATCCACGTGTTCGCTCATGAACGTGGCGATGATCGCGTCACCCTCAGGTGCGCCGACATCAGCCGCATCGCGACTGGTGACGAGACCGGCCAAATAAGCGATGATCAAGCCGACACTGTCGAGCGGACGATGTGGCCCCCTCAACATCGGGTCGATCTCGCTTCGCCGCGGATCGAAGCCCACCGCTTCATACCATGGCGCCAAGGCATCCCCGCCGTCGAAGCGCGGCGCCGGGAAGTGCCACCAGTCCTTTCCCTGCAGGCGGCCCCGCACAAGTACATGAGCGTATGGCGGGATGTAGCGCCCGGATTGAGGGATGCACAACACGTCGTAGAAATCCTGACGGGCCTTCTCCAGTTCGAGAGCAGGCCCGTCGGCTTCCGCCAAGGCCGCCAAGACACGTGCATCAGGCGCCCGCAGCAGCAACGCTGCTGCGGTAGCAAGCATCTCGGAGAGATCGGACTCAGGCATCTGCTGTCGCTTTCTCCACGCGGGCCCGCGTGTTGAAGAAGACAACGCTACCGCCAACCAGGTCCATCAACGTCATTTGTTCGACATCGGGATCGCGACGCATGATGGGGTTGAGATGAATCCCGGTTCGACGCACGCGGTCTCCCTCGACGCGCTTGCCGCCGAGTTGATAATTGGTGGCGCCATATCCCCAGTGGCCGTAGCCGACGTTGAATGTGATCACGCCAGGGCGAATGCCCTGAACGACCCGCGCCATGCCCTTGCGCTTGCCGTGAGGAGTAATCACCCAGACCATCTCGCCGTCGCTGATGCCCATGCGGCGAGCATCCTGGTCGGCGATCTGGATGCCGTTGTCCGGCATGATCTGACGCAGCACGTAGTTCGAGGCAAGCCGCGAATGGCTCTGCAACGGGCCCTTGAAGGTCACGATGGTCAGCGGCCAATCGCTG
>JAKALI010000319.1 GCA_021813195.1 Pseudomonadota bacterium | reverse complement strand
CTGATACGGGATCAAAATGCTTGCGTTCGGGAGCATCAACCCCAGCCGGCTGTACGCCATCGACAGGATCGCCGGCCCGTGCCGTCTCACCTGGAGACAACAAACTCGCCAGCAGAGACATCAGCGCCACATGCTGAACGAGCCGCACTGCACCCGCCCTCATGGCGTGGCATTTGCCCCTAGACGCAGACGATTTTGCGCTGGTGGATGGATCGCTGAGGGCCGCACGGCAGCACCCCACGGATAACGGCCAACTCTGATGGATTTGAGCGCCTTGCGGCTTGCGACGTCGATGGCGGTCACGTCGTTGGAGACACCATTGGTCGAAAACAGCAGATCTTCCTCTGGCGTCAAGGCGAGATGCCAAACGCGCTGACCAACGAGGATATAGGACTGAACGTCCTTGGTCGCCACGTCAATGACGGCGACGCGATTGGCCGGCCCAAGTGCGGTGAAGGCAGTCTTACCGTCACTCGTGATGACGATGCCAACGGGTTGGATGTTGTCCCGGTGAACGCCCGGGATCTCGAAACCAATGCGGGCCTCCACTTGCTTCGTTGCGACGTCGATGACGCTGATCGTTCCGCCAATTTCCGAGGAGACCCAGAGTTTTGCGCCATCTGGCGTGAATTCGGCGTGGCGTGGCCGCTGGTCGACAAGTACGTTGGCGACGACCTCGTAGGTCTGGGTATCGATGAAATGAGCCATGTTCGTAGTTTCAGACGTGACAACGACAAGCTTGTCGTCGGGAGACACGGCCATGCCTTCCGGTTCGACTCCCACATCAACCTGTTTGATCACCTGCCGGCTTTCGATGTCCACGATGGTGGCGACGGCGTCGTCTTCATTCGCAATGTAGAGGCGTTTGCCGTCGCGGGAGACAGCGAACTGTTCCGGGTCGGTGCCCGATGGCAGGTTGTGCAGGAGCGTCTCGCCCTTGGCGTCGTACACCTGGACGGCGTTGTCGTCGCTCGCGCAAAGGAAGAAATGCTTGAAGTCGCGCGAAAACGTGATGCCGCGCGGTCGGCTGCCGACCTTGAACGTGCGCACGACCTCCAGTGAGTTTGTGTCGATAACCGAAACCGTATTGTCTTTCTCATTTGAGATGAAGACCTCGTGGGCAACGGATGCCGGCGTGAGCAGCAGCCAGCCGGCAGAAAACAGTGCGACGCGGCAGAGGATCACAGCAAGCCTCGACAAAAAATGAAAAACGGTGCCCGATTTCCAACATTGCCGTGTTTGTGCGCCACCCGGTATCCAACCTTGGTCGAATGAGGAATGCGATGATGGTTTGAGGAAAACTTCCTGAGGCAAAACAGGCGCGGTGGCTAAGAGGGGCGATTCGGCGAGGCCATGTCTGGCTTAAACTAAAGGGGAATATCGGAGCATCGCCGGGTTGCTTATTCTTTTCCGTCAATGGCTCGCAGCAACAGGGCCAAAACGGAAACGCTCGGAGTTCTCCATGGTCAATTTGAAGTCCGCCGCCGCGGCAGTGGCAACGGTCGCCCTGCTGGCGGCTGCATTCGCGCCAATCGCCATCACGTGGTCCACGACTGCTTCCGCGCATGGTGATGTGACACCGCAGCCGATCAACACCGAAGGTCTGGAGCCACTTGGCGATGAGTGGCGGACGGAGAACCCGTACAGGGGTAACCCCAAGGCCATTGAAATCGGCGCTTCGGGATACAACCAGAATTGTGCGCGCTGCCACGGCCTCGAAGTGATTTCTGGGGGCCTCTCGCCGGATCTGCGTTACCTGGAAAAAGGCTCAGCTGGCGACAGCTGGTTCATGGAGCGCCTCCGCCACGGTAAGCGCAATTCGGATGGGGCGACGATCATGCCGGCGTTTGAAGGCCTGATCAGTCAGGAAGCGATGTGGGCGATTCGCTCGTATGTCGAATCCATGCACATCGATTGATGCCTCATGTCGGGCAAGCCGTTTTCGATCGCAGCTGTGATTGTTCGTGGCGCCTTGATGATGGCCGTGGTGATATTCGCCACGGTCCAGGGCGCACTGGCGCGTCCGCTCGACGATGTCCTTGCGGACGGAAAGCTGCGTGTCATCGCTTATCTCGACAACGCTCCGTTCTCGTGGGAGGAGGCGGATGGGACGCCTAGGGGCATCGAGGTTGAACTTGGCCGGGCGATCGCACGCGAACTCGGCGTGGCAGCGGAAATTGTGCTGCGCATGCAAGGTGAGAAGGCCGACGATGACCTGCGCGCCAATGTCTGGCGTGGACCCCTGACCGGCGGAGGGACGGGCGATCTCATGCTGCACGTCCCCATCGATCGCGAGTTTGCACTGCGCAATAAGGAGGCGGTGCTCGGGAACGCGTACTACCAGGAGCGGATTGCGGTCGCCATCCACCCCGACATGATCGGCAACGCACCGACGTTCGAGGCCTTCCGCGAGCACAAGATCGCCGTGCAGCTCGGCACCGTCGCCGATTATTTTCTCATGCGGTACGACAACGGCGCGCTGATCAACAATATCACCCATCACGTCAAGGCGGAGGTCGGCGCGAAGGAATTCGCCAACCGCGAGGTGGCCGCCCTGATGGGCGTGCGCTCGCGCATCGAAGCGCTGCTGGGCGATCTGGGCATGAAGCCGGTGATGGTCGAGCCCAACATGGATGGCATCGTGCGGCGCGACTGGATCATCGGTATGGCCTGGAAGGAAAATAGCCGCGACCTGGGATACGCGGTCGGTGCTGCGCTGCAGCGATTAACCGAGCAGGGCGAGATCGCAAAGATTTTCCGACAATTCGGCGTCACACACATGCCACCGCCCATCGACGATCGGCGCACCGGGGAGTAGGTTTGATCTGGACGTGATTTGGATGTTGCGGGAAGGCGTGCTCGCAGCCGAATCGAAGCCGCAGTGAGGAGGAATGGCATGTTCGTGATGATGTCCAAGCGACACCCGACGTGTCGTGTTGCGCTGTTTGCGATCACGATGCTCGCATGCGCAGCACCCGCGCCTGCACAAGTGCCGGTGGATCCCCTGAAGTCGCCGATGTGGACAGATATGGTCGAGCGGCATTTCGGTGATCGGCCCGTGCAGTTCGACGACCGGGTTCGCGTTATCGTGCCCTCGATCGTGGAGGATCAAGCGCATGTTCCCGTGACAGCGGATGCGCGCGCCATCCCCGATGTTGTCGAGATGATCGTCTTCGCCGATCTCAATCCCATTCAGCATGTCCTCACCCTCAAACCGGCAAAGGCGGAGCCGTATATTTCGTTCCGCATGAAGGTGGAGCAGGGCACGCCCGTGCGAGCGGCCGCGCTGACACGCGATGGCACATGGCATGTCGGAGGAGTCTTCCTGGATGCCGCCGGTGGAGGTTGCTCAGCGCCCGCGCAAGCGCGCAAGGACGTCTCCTGGGTCGACACACTCGGCGAAACGCACGGACGGTTGTGGCGCGAGCCCTCGGATCAGGTGCGTGCGCGGCTACGCATCAAGCATCCCATGGATACTGGTCTCGCGAAAGATAACACCCCGGCGTTCTACATCGAAAAGACCGTTCTGCGCACGCCGTCGGGCGAGGTTCTGGCAATCGTAGAGAGCTTCGAACCTTTGAGCGAAGATCCGACGTTAACGTTGCTGCTCGATTTTCCGACGAGCGAAAGCGCGCTGGACGTTGACGGCCGTGACAACAACGGCCGCGAATACCGCGCGCGTTTGCCCGCGCCCTGGCGTCAAAGCTAGCCCGATCCTGAGCGACCGATCCAAATCCATCATGGGCTTGCAGTGCGCCTCATGCTCGATCGTCGGCAAACTCTGAGCGTCATGGTTGGTGGGCTTGCCATCCCGCTGCTGCCAGCTTTGCGGGCCTTGAGCGCGCCGCTCAACTATCACCTGCGGCCGCAGTTGCTTGCGGAAGGGGTGTGGATGGTTGCGGGTGCGCAGGAGGCCATTACCCCCGCGAACGGCGGTGCCATCGCCAATGTCGCCATCCTCGACAGCTCGAGCGGCGCCATCATCATCGATAGTGGACCCTCGCGCCGCTTTGGTGAGGCTTTGGCGGCCTTGGCTCGCGATCTGACCGGTAAGCCGATTGTGCGGGTCTACCTCACGCACTTTCATCCCGATCATGTGTTCGGCAATCAAGCCTTCGAACGCGACGTACTAGCTGCGACGCCGGGCACAATCCAGGGTTTGCAAGAGATGGGCGACGGCTTTGCCGATGCGATGTACCGCACGGTCGGCGATTGGATGCGGGGTACCGAGCTTGTCGTCCCGGCAACCGCAGTTACCGGCGAGGTCGAAGATTTTGGCAGCCGCCGCATCCGCCCCCTGTTGATGAAGGGCCATACATCCTCGGACCTTGTCTTGTTTGACGAAGTGTCGGGCATCTTGTTTGCTGGCGATCTCGTCTTCCTCGACCGCGCGCCAACCACGCCGCAGGCGGATATCGAGCGCTGGCGCATCAATCTCGCCAATCTGGGCGGAATTCCCCACAATCTGTTGATGCCAGGGCATGGCCCAGCAGAACAAGGGGATCGCGGCATCCGCCAGACGCGCGACTGGCTAGAGACGATCGAGGGCATCGTTCGGCGAGCCTTTGAGGATGGTCTCGACATCAACGAGGCCACTCAGTTGCCATTGCCAGAGTGGACGACCAAAATCGCATTGTCGCGCTACGAATTCGAGCGCACGGTGATGCACCTTTTTCCGAAATTTGAAGCCGAATACTGGCCGCGCGTTGATATGCCTCGCTAATGGGCCCATATTTGCGACGTCGATTGCTCAAACCGACATCGAGAGTTGATCCCGAATTTGGCGCCGGAGTCGGCATATTTTTGGTGCCTTGATGAGTCTTCAACTTTAGGCGAATAGACCAATTGTCAATTATTCTGAGCCGCGCGGGGAAGTAGGTTCAGTCTCGGTCAGGCAAGACACCCGCTCCATAAGTCGGCAAACAAGAACTTCAGAGCGGTCTGCCGCCGGGAAACGTAACCAAGGGGACTCGCATGAAATCCATGACATGGTTTGCGACCGCCAGCGCGCTCGCGCTTTCGGTAGCGCTTGCCACGCCGACACTCGCTGATGTTTCGATTGACGATATTCTCAAGGACGCCGCCACGACGAACCAGGTCGTGACCAACGGCCTCGGTACGAATGCTCAGCGCCACAGCACGCTCGATCAGATCAACAAAGAAAATGTCGGTTCGCTGGTTCCCGCCTGGGCGATGGCTCTGGGCGGCGAGAAGATGCGCGGTCAGCAGGCGCAGCCTCTCATCAAGGACGGCGTCATGTACGTGACGGGGTCTTACAGCCGCGCCTGGGCTATTGACGCCAAGACCGGTCGCGAGCTGTGGCAGTATGATCATCGCTTGCCGGAAGGCATCCTGCCGTGCTGCGACGTGATCAACCGAGGCGGCGCACTCTACGGCGACAAGTTCATCTTCGGAACGCTCGACGCCCAACTCGTCGCGCTCGACGCTAAGACGGGCAAGGTGGTTTGGTCGAAGGTAATCGACGACTTCAAGTCCGGATACTCTTACACGGCCGCCCCTCTGATCGTTCCTTCGGAAGCGCA
>JAKALI010000318.1 GCA_021813195.1 Pseudomonadota bacterium | reverse complement strand
GAAGAATGACGTCAGATCAAATGCAAAGCGAGATCGTCGAATTGAGTTCCAGGTTTGAGGAACTCGATGATCCCCGCGCGTGCTATGCGTTGCTGAAAGAACGAATAAATAGCTATCGGGCGCGCGGCCGCTTGGTGCCGGAAGCCATGCAGCAGATGGAGCGTATCCTCCTGCAGCAATGCTTGGAGGAGTCGCAAGGCCGCTGACCGGGTCACGGCTTAGGATGTCAGCCCGTGCCGCACGCCGCCCTCGCCGATGCGCCAACAACTCTCGGGGCATCGCTCAAGCGGTCGCCGGCAAATAACGATAAGTCGGGAAGAGACGTTTCGAACCACTCCCATCATGGCGTGGAGCGCGGGCGCCCATCACCAACCGGCACAACCGCCTGAACGCGGGATTTTGCTCTCACGTGTTCGGCGGCTGTTGTTAAATCGATCTGCCACTCGCCATCGACCAGGGTTGCTGCGGCAAAGGACGGCACGCGCGCATCGCCCCGTTGGTCGAACGAAATCTCTCCCAATGCGGACGTCGCATGGTGGCGCGCGCCGATGATGTCTGCCAACGGAGGGGCCGCGGCCACGGACGGCGTGGCGGCACTTTGGCCTGCGCTTGATGGATCGGAGGCCGCGACGTCGTCGCGCGATTGCAGCCAGATTTCCGCCGCCGCCATGGCCAATACGCGAAGCGGATGGGCGGGTGAGATATTCGCATCACGCGGCGGCTCGGGCGAGCGTGCCGCGGCCAGCTCCCTCTCAGAAAAAGATTTATTGACAATTGCTGGCATCAAAACGGCGACGCGATCGGAACCGTCTATCTCGCGGACAGCGTTCGCAAAATCTGCAGTCGCATTGGCATCGGAGCCTAATAGCAGGCCCTTGATGCCGGCTCGCCGCATCCCTCTCAAAATCACAGCGGCTTCGGACGGATAGCCCGCAAACAGCGTCGCCTCGACATTCATTTCGGCAAGCTTTGCGATTTCGGCCTCGTACTGCCGCCGACCGGCGACGATCGGGAGCACTGTTGCCGAGACGACGCCGAGCTGTTCGAGGGCCGCCACGGTCGAACCTGAGATCGCGCGGGCATAAGCCGTGCGGTCTTGGATAATTGCGATGCGACGACCTGGCGCTGAGGCGAGCAAGGTTCGGGCGGCTGCTTCGCCCTGCCGATCGTCGCGGCCGGCAAGGCGGAAGATCGAAGGTCCCGCGCGCCGATCGGTCAAATCGGGATGGCGTACGCCAATCGCGAGGAATGGGATGCCTGCGGCGGCATAGATGGGGGCGGCCGCAATGGCTGCGGCTGGGCAGGGATGACCGATCACGAGTGCGGGCTTTAAGGCCACCAGCGCCTCAGCCGCACCTTTTGCGGTTTCAGGCCGGCAGCCATCATCCTCGATGACCATGCGCGGTGGTGCCCTGCTGTCCGCCTTAGGCCCATCGCCTGGCGCTCTCAAGCCATCGGCTGCGCCAGCGATGATCGCTTGCAGCAGCCCGGCGTGCGGTCCGCGCGCCGGGCCGGCTATTGCGATCAGGCTGTCATCGGCGGCGGCGCTACCCCCCATGCCGTTCAGCGCCCAGGTCACAGCGGCAACGGCTGCGACCGTGGCGGATGGCAAGATCCTCACGCACTTTTTCGCACGCGGTTCAGTCCGCAAGCTCACCGTTGGTATCGCGCTCGACATGATTGCGGGCCTGAATTCCTAGGTCTTCGAGGTTATGGCAGGCTTGTCGCCGCTAATTTGGGCACTTGGACTGCGACATGGTTTGTCATGGCCGCTTGCCTCGCACGCGGACCGTGGCCTAGGCTAACATCGGATCAATTCATCGTAACCTGCCGCATTTGCTTTGAACGGGCGCTGAATTTCGACGGATTGGATCCAGGGGATAGGCGGGGTGGTGCGCGGCTCCGCACCCGGGGGGAGGCACGGCGAGATGGCTCATGTAATGCGCTGGTCGATGGCGGCTTCGGCCTTGGCAATAGGGTGGCCCACGGCCGCGCTGGCCCAGAGTATTGACCAAACCATCGACGATTGGGTCGGCTTGATAACCGGACCCTTCGTATCCTTCATCTTCTCCCCGCTGCCTGGAACGTCGTTTCCCTGGATCGTGTTGTGGCTGGTCATCGCGGCGACGGTCTTCACATTCTACTTCCGCTTTATCCAATTCCGCGCATTCGGCCACGCCATTGATCTCGTGCAGGGCAAGTATGACACGGAAAAGGCGCCGGGCGAGGTCAGCCATTTCCAAGCTCTGTCGACGGCTCTTTCCGGAACCGTCGGGCTCGGCAATATCGCCGGGGTCGCCGTTGCCGTATCGATCGGCGGGCCGGGGGCGACGTTTTGGATGATCCTCGCGGGCCTGATGGGGATGGCCTCCAAATTCACCGAATGCACGCTGGGCGTCAAATACCGTAACGAGTATGCGGATGGGCACGTCTCTGGCGGCCCGATGTATTACCTCTCCAAGGGGCTTGCCGAGCGAGGCCTGGGCGGCCTGGGCCGGGTCATGGCGATTGTTTTTGCCGTCTTTTGCGTTCTCGGCGCCGCAGGAGCAGGCAACATGTTCCAGGCCAATCAGGTTCACGCTCAGCTCGTCAACGTGACGGGCGGAGAGGGGAGTTTTCTTTACGGCCAGGGTTGGCTGACCGGCCTCATGCTCGCGAGCGTGGTGTTTCTAGTTATCGTCGGCGGAATCCGGTCGATTGCGCGCTTTGCCAGCCGCATCGTACCGTTCATGGCCGTCCTTTACTGCGGCACGGCGCTCGTCATCATCATGATGAATATCGACATGCTGCCTTGGGCGCTTGGGCAGATCCTAGCGGGCGCCTTCACGGACGTTGGCATCGCCGGTGGTGTCGTAGGCGCGCTTATCCAAGGCTTCCGGCGGGCGGCTTTCTCAAATGAAGCAGGTCTCGGTTCGGCGGCGATCGCGCACTCTGCGGTGCGCACGAGAGAGCCGGTGACGGAGGGCATCGTCTCGCTCCTTGAGCCCTTCATCGATACTGTCGTCATTTGCACTCTGACCGCACTTGTCATCATCATGACGGGGATGCTTCAGGTCGATGCGCAAACGGGCCTCTACATGTGGAACGCCGAGGCCGGCCGTATCGTGACGGAGGGGAATCTCACGGGTGTGGAGCTGACCTCAGCCGCGTTCGGCTCCGCGTTCTGGTGGTTTCCATATTTGCTCGCCGTCGCGGTCGTCCTGTTCGCATTTTCGACAATGATTTCCTGGTCGTACTACGGCCTGAAGGCTTGGACGTATCTCGTCGGTGAGGGCAAGGCGAAAGAGAATGTCTTCAATATCGTCTACTGTCTGGTGGTCATCGTCGGGGCATCGACGAATTTGGCGTCTGTCATCGATTTTGCGGATGCGGCCATTTTCGGAATGGCGCTGATCAACATCACCGGCCTCTATATTCTGATGCCGGTCGTCAAGCGTGAGCTCCATAGCTATTGGTCGCGACTCCAGCGTGGGGAGATTAAGCCGACACTGCGCATGTTAGACGAGCGCATCTAGCCGTGTTATCTTGCAGTCAGCTCAATGCCTGCTGTGCCGTAAAGCCTCGGTCGCCCAACAGGTCTGGTCGTGATGTTCAGATGACGTTATGGGACCCGTCGCAGAACGGCTCATCGTCGGTCGATTTACAGCCGCACAAATTGAAGGTACCGGACGCCGGGGCGGTGAATTTCAGCGGCTCAATTCCTGTATCCTTGTGCGCACCATCGCAAAAAGGTTGGCGCTTCGAGCGTCCGCAGCGGCAATACCAGTACGACTTCCCTTCGGTCAGTTCGACTTGATAGGGACCCTTCTGGGCTACGATCGGTTCGTCAGCCATATCCTCGCTCTCCTGGTCGCGCCCGCGCCGCGTTAAGCAGCGCCCAAGTGTAACACGGGACTGCCCAACTGTGGTCGCGAGACTACCGGCTGTGGTCGCATTCCGTCCACGCGACACGGCGTTCCATACCATCGGCCGGTGGCGGTGGCCGTGGAGCAACCGTCGGGCGTGTTGGCCCGGATTAGCCGACGAAAAGCGGAGTTCGCTCGGTCCAGGTCATTCCCGCGTCGTCTTCCCAAGTGAAGACGAATTCACCGGGGCCCGGCACGCGCATGTGGAACGCCACAAACGGGTTGGAGGAAATGCCCGGGCCGAATTCAGCGCGAAAGACCGTGACGGGGCCGAACGTGACCGTAAGTGACTTCACGATGTTGCGCGGAATGATCCGCCCCTCGGCGTCCCGGCGGTTGCCGGTCTCCATCACGTGGTTGATGAGAGCGCGGATTTCGATCACCTCGCCAACAGCTGGGTTTTCCGGCAGTTTGATGCGCGCCTTATTGGTCATCACGTCCCTCACTCGTTCCCACAGCCCCCGATCGTCACCTCGATCTTGCGCGACGTGAGCAGGAACGTGTCGTCACTGAGTTCAGCGAGCGCCACCACCTCCTGCGATTTGGCAAGCCGCATGCGGCCAGCGACAGCCGCCAGCCCATTCGCAGGCACGAGGTGGAACGTAGCGACCAGAGCTTGTGGATTGGCGGTCGACAACAGGTAGAGGGTGCGGACATAGTCCGTGTCCGTCATCGGACTTTCGGCCGTGATTTTGTAGGGCACGACGTTGCCGTTCTCGGCCAAGTCCGGCAACTCGAGGGACAGGGCCCCGGATCGTGGTTGTGCGTCCTTCAGGATGGCCTTGAGAGCCTCAACATACTGCTGGCTATGTGCCTCGGATCCTTGGCGGGCGAGAGGCGCTTTGGCCGCGGGTTCCTCGGTGAGCTGTTCGGCGAGCAGAGGCGCCGCCGTCGCCGTGATGACACCGGCGCTGACGCCGATAACCACTTGGCGCCGGTTCAGGACTATGCGGTTGCTTCGGAATCTCACGGCGGACGTGCTGAAAGTTTGGACGAGGGGCTGGTGTTGACAGGTCAAGGCAAGGGCATCGCAGCATGCCGTGGGGTTCCGAACCCGCTCTTGCCGTGGTGACCGGAGAAAACGGGTCGGCGAATCCGCCTCGACTTCGTGAGAGGAGATATAGCACTCGACATGGTCATTTCCATGGCTGACTGCCGGAAAGGCCGCGCTTCTCAAGCGCCATACCAGCGGGTATGCTTCCCAGAAGCCTTATCCTGCTGCGCATGTCCCCGTCCGCCATGCCGACCCGCGAAATCATCTCCGGCATTTTGATGCCTCGCTTATCGGGTGCGGTAGGTGCCTTGGTGTCGACCGGCCGCGTCGGCAATCTCTCATGGCTTCTGTTCGGCATGGTTGCGACACTGGTCCCACCTCTCGCGCCAACGGGAGTTGTCGCCGCCCCCGGTGTGGCAGCCACCAGCCCAAGCGTTGCAAAGGGATGGGATGATAGGCGAAATCTGCAACTCGTGATGGTCGAAGAGCGGGGCTGCCGGTATTGCATTCTATGGGACCGTGAGTTCGGGCGGGGTTATGCGCGCACCCCCGAAGGCCAAGTTGCTCCGTTGAAGCGTGTGACCCGCAACTCCAAGCTTCTCTCCGGATTGTCGCCCGTCATCTATACTCCGACCTTCATCCTCGTCGACG
>JAKALI010000317.1 GCA_021813195.1 Pseudomonadota bacterium | reverse complement strand
TCTTTGGGCGAGTTGCAAGCTGCCCTCGGCAAGACGCTCCGTTGGGGTTGGGATAGTTGGAACCCGGAATTGCCAACGTGCGACCGCGAGACAAATGAAGCGTGGGTGCGCCGCGAGATCGCGGATGTGCGCGATGCCCTTGACAACCTAGAGCGCGAAATGAACGGCGCTCTCAAGAAGGCTGGATGACGCCCGATGCTTGTGATCTGGCAAGAAGACATTGATACCGCCGATGAAGCGGTAGTGCACCTTCAGGCATCTACGACGAGCCTAAGGGATATCATCGCGTCTGCTCTAGCCAAACAGCGTGAACGAGCAGCCCAGATCGCAGAACAATATCGTCCCGGAGATCCGATCGCTCGGCAGATAGCACATTTGATCCGTACCAACCAGGAAGCTGGATAACGCCGCATGGCGGAAGAATACACGAAGGTAGTTGAGTTTCCGGATCAGAGCCCATCGTTCGCATACGGCTTTGAGTGTGGCCAGATATGGGCGCTCATGAAGGAGCGCGTCCCGCGCATTCGTCAGACAATCAATGACGAGCACGCGGATTTCATCGCAGCAATGGCGGAACGACAGGGCTATCGTGCTGCCTTCAACGCCCTTTCCGATGGATATGCAGAACTCGTAGCGGATCGCATCGACGAAGAAGTTGGATAATGCCCGATGGAAGACGACAGCGACGAATATCTGGTCTGGTCAAATGAGCACCGCGCTTGGTGGCGCCCGAACAGTCAGGGCTATACGACGCACCTTGTGGCCGCAGGACAATATTCTCGCGAAGAAGCGTTGCTCATCTGCGGGCTCGGTCGCGACGGGTGGCGATCAGTGGGCGCACCGGACGAAATACCGGTCCGGGTGAAAGACGCGCGCGAATGCTCTATGATGTTCAATGCCAAGAAAGCTGGATGACGCCCATGCCCACTTCCCACAAACTCCGCGAAGCCTTTGCGCTTCTCCGAGCCGGCCGCAGCTATGCGGAAGCGGCTGAGTTCGCCGGGATTCCCGTCGAAGACGTGATGAAGGCGTAGGAAGATCCCCGGCGCTCGTCATACTTTCGGAGGACACTATGCAAGTTGAAACAATCCAGATCGACAAGACCAAGGCGAAGGAGATGTTTCGCGCCTACAAGGCGCACGCGCACTGGTCCGAGCCCATCGACCACGAAGTGCGGCGTGTTTACCAGCTCATCGCTCAAGGCCGAATGGTCATCAAGGCGCTTGAGAGCGTCAAAGCCGCCGGCCTCAACGACCAAAAGTTGCCGAAACTCGCTATCGTGCGCGCCGATGCGGCAATCTGCCATTTCCGCGGCTTCAGGGACGGAAGCGCCGTTTTCCATGATCCCTCTGCCAGAGTGTCGTTTTGGTCAAGTCATGAGGGTGAAAGTCGCTCGCGCGTGATTCGTTACGCTGCTGGATCGTTTCCTGGCGTTGAAGCCAATAGATACCAGAACGAAGCCATCGTCCCGCTGATCCCTATCGACAAACGCCCCAAGCGCGGCCTAGCAAACTATCACATTCTTTGGGAAGCTGAATGGACGCGCCGCGTGCCGGTTGATCCGATGCTGCTGCGCCGAATTGGGCGCGGTGATATGTGGCTTGTCGTCGCCGCGTGGGATTTGACCGAAGTTGAGCGCGCCGCTCTTTCTGCGCGTCTCTAGCGACTGGATAACGCCCGACATGACAAAGCCCATTTGCATCTATCATGGCCACTGCGACGACGGATTCGGCGCGGCTTGGGTTCTCCGCGCTGCGACAGGCAGCGGCCTGTTCGAGTTCTATCCTGGCGTCTATCAGCAAGAGCCTCCTGATGTAACGGGACGCCATGTCGTTCTGATCGACTTCTCCTATAAGCGCCCCGTGCTCATGGAGATGGCGGCCAAGGCACGTTCAATTGTGATCCTCGATCACCACAAGACTGCGGCCGAAGACCTTTCTGGTTTCCGTGAACCCGCCCCCTATCAGGACTGGCAGCAAAACAAAAACCCCTGCGTCGAAGGCGACGCCGAGCCCGTCGCGGCACTCTTCGATATGAACCGTTCCGGCGCCGGCTTGGCTTGGGATTTCTTCTTCGCCGGCAAGAAGAGACCGGAATTTATTGACTATCTCGAAGACCGCGATTTGTGGCGCAAGATCCTTCCCGGCGGAGACGAGTTCACCATTGCGCTGCGGTCTTATCCGCAGGATTTCGCCGTGTGGGATGAGCTGGTTTGGAAGCGGGGCGCTAAATCGCTGATCGAGGAGGGTCATTCAATCCAGCGGTATTATAGACTACGGGTCGAAGAGTTGAAGCGTTCGGCCTATGCAGCCCTGATGGACTGGGACGGCGGCCTCGCGGGCTGCGTCACGTCGAAGATAGTCATCGCGAACGCCCCTTATTTTGCGGCAAGCGAAGTGGCCGGCGAACTGGCGGAAAGAGACGGCGCAGAATTTGGCGCCTGCTATTTCGAGGTGCGTTCCGGCGAATGGCAGTACAGCCTGCGCTCACGCGGCGATTTCGATGTATCTGCGGTGGCTAAATGCTATGGCGGCGGTGGCCACAAAGGTGCGGCCGGATTCACCTCAAAACGTCCGGTCCACAGGATCAGCTAGGAGATGTCCCCTCCCGATATCGCCCCCACCAATGGGGACCCGAAGAATCAGGAATGCGCCGTGGATGCTCAAGCCAAATTGTTAGATGAACTCGAAATCACTGAGGCGATGGCGCAAGCGGGCGGTCGGCTTTTGGAGGATGTTCTAGAAACGTCTCCATCTAGATCCGCCCATATAGCTAGTCTAGTTTTTCAGGAAATGTGGTTGGCTCGCAAGACTTCGCATATTGATGAAGCCGATAACTTAGCAATGCCGCGCGATCTTTGATCGAGCGAAAAGATTCTATGAATTTGTCTATTTCTGCGGATGCATAACGATAGTTTCCTTCTCGTCTGACTAATCTACCCGAACAAGCTGAGTCGGGGCGCTTTTAGCGCCGCTTACTTCCTGCGCTGCCGGTCTGCGAGGTGATGGAGACATGGGAGAACCATCAAAAGCAAAACCCCGGCCAGCAAGCTGACCGGGGCTCGGAATGGGATGGCGATGAAAGCTGTCAGGCTGCTGGCCTACCCACTACTGGCATGGCAACAGTGGGTAGGTTTCTCCGGTCCGGCGCTGGTACTCTTCCAGATCGCGGCCGAGTTCCTGATCAAGCTCAGCCTTGAGGCCGTCGCTGGCCGCACACTGCCGACTGCGAAGATCGCGAATATCGGCGCCGAGCTGGTTCACGAACATAAGCTTCTGTGTGTCTTGGATCTGGGCAACCGTCGTCTGCAGCTTGCTGAAATCGCTGACGGTGACGAAGGCAACGCTCTGAAATGCCGGCACATCTCCATAGGCCAGCACCACGAAGGAACTGAGCCCGAGAAAGGACATGCAGGCTACGGCAGCGATACGGACCCGCCACCAAAAATGCTGCGCCGGCTCCGCGTCATGCGGCGGAATGACGGCATCCAGAACTTTATTCCCCATAGCGATGAAATCCCCAGGTGTCATTCGGCGCTTCCCTTAGACAGCGCCGCAGGCTTGGCAATACAGTTCGAAGTGATGCCAGGCGACCGGTCCCCAGGAATCGTCCCTTGGAGGCGGTGCGCAGACATCGATGAGCGGTCGTGGATGGCAGTAATCCTCCAAGACCGGGATGAAGATGGGAACGTCGGTGACGGGATCATGGCTTTCCGCGTCACCATTGCGATAGCTGAGAATCGGCGTCGAAGCGAGAATGCTTTTGAGCTTCGGACCACCAGCCCGCGGCTCGCCCCAGACGACGATTTGCTTGGCCGGGCGCCCGCGCGCCGCCAAATAGCCGCCGTAGAGAATGGCATGAGCAGCACCGAGAGAGTGACCGAGCACCACCACATCCGGGCCGATTACGTGATCGATCTGGTACATGACCGCCAGCACGCCGCCCCGGAAGCCACCGTGGACTGGGCCGAGCTGGTGATCGTCGATCATCAGGGCGCTGAAATCTTCCAGCCAGTCGAGCGGCGTGGTCGATCCCCGGAAGATCACGTAGTCGATGCCATCAACACGCTTGACCGCCGCGTAGGAGCCGTCGATGGGGAACAGGTGATCCCATTCCCCACCGCCATCATAGATCGGCCTGTAGAGCCTGCAGCAGTCCGCGACGTTTAGCATCACTTCGCCAGCACCCCAGCCGGATTGTGCGCCAGGCAGTCGGCAAGCACGTCATGGGAAGCTCCGGCAGCGCCCTGGAGGGCCGTCAGGGCGGCCAAATCGGCCGGGAGGCCTACTGCCATACCCTCCGCATTGGAAATACCGCCGCTGGGCGTTCCCGCGCTCGTGCCGGCATTCAGATTGGCATTGCTGGTGCCCCAGAGGCTGGGGACGTTCTGCCCACCCGTACAGAGATCGGTAACGGTCAGCTTCTGCTGGTTGCCGTTCGAATCGATATAGACGGTCGGGGCGATGACAGCCCGGAGCGAAGTTGCGCCGATCGACACCGAGGCCGTACCGCTCGGGACCGCCGAGCCGCCGACGCCGTAGGTCGAGCCGGCTGCCTCCATATCCAGCGTCGGGGTCTTGGAGAAAACGCTGCAGCCGCCGAGCGCGATCCCGGAGACGGCGAGGAGGAGAAGTGCTTTGCGCATGTCAGTTCCTTTCATGGGCAGTTCGCCCGTTTGGTTGCGTCCGCGATCTTGGCCCAGATCGTCTTGTCTTTCACGTTCTCGATGATCGCCACCGGGCATCCCCGCGGGTCGATCAGGGTGCATGAGAAATCACTGTAGCCCAACGCGGCGGAGTAACATCCTCCACCAAGCCCAATAGTGCGGCCGCTGACAGTTACAGCATCGGCGCGGCCCCGCTCGACGGTCAGCCCTCCCAAGCCCCATTCCAGCCTCGGCGGCGCGCCAGCACTCTGCACCTCAGCGACCGTGATGCAGCCGTTGAGGCAGAGAAAGCTGAGGATCGCCGCCGTGCGGATCATTTGCCGCCCTTAGCCCATTTCTGATAGGCGCTCCAGGCGATCCCGGCGAGCAGCATCCCAGCGCCCACGAAGTCGCTTTCCTGTGACGACGACAGCACCCCGGCACCGATCAGAAAGCCGGCGCCATAGGTCAGCCCGTGCCGCACAAGCCCGGCGCCGATTTCCTTGATGAGTTGCGTATTGGTTGGCATGTCATTCTCCGTTGGATTGTCTGATGGCTACAATGCACCCTATGCCACAATCAGGATGTCCTCGCGGATCTGTCCCGTTAGGTTCGGAAACAACCACGCGAAGAGCCCCGCGATGGCAGCGCTGACTGTTGCGTAGTTGATGTTGGTCGGCATTTGGTTACCTTATTAGTTCTGTGTCCACGAAACAGTATCGGTTCCTGTTCCGTGCAAGACCACCTGCCCACTGCTCGGTATTGCGCTGACAGCGACACCGCTGGTTGACGTATTATCTGTTGCCGTAATAGATCGCGAGCCTGTTATGCAGCTATTAGTGACCGTGGCTGTTCCCGAGACCAATGCAACGATCCCCGAACATCCGTTGAGCAAACTTCCGGTAGCTAATGAACCCTCAATGC